>JACRBK010000217.1 GCA_016234525.1 Chloroflexota bacterium | reverse complement strand
TACCGTCGCGCACGAGATGGTTCACCTGTACCAGTTTGATGTGATCGGCGGCATTATTGATCCGCTGTGGTGGGCCGAAGGTCAGGCGAACTGGTTTTCACGCGGCGGCACCCCCTATGATGAACGGCTGCGCCATCTGATCACACTGCAAGATTTGCCGACTCTGACCAGCGAAATTACCCTGGATATAAAACAGGCCGACGGCCTGCCCGACCTGGGGTACGATATGGGCGCGTCGTTTATCAACTGGCTGCTGGCGAATTATGGCGGAATCGAGATGCACGCCCGCATCACCGCGCAGATGATCGCCGGACAGAGTCTGGTTGATGCCGTCGAAGCAGTCACCGGAAAGCCGTTTTTCGATCTGCAAAACGAGTGGCGCGCCTATCTCGGCCTGCCGCCGATCTCCCCCGCCGATCTCGATCCGGCATCGGCGCTCGAACCGCTGCTCGATCCGCGTTTTGCGGTCGGGGATGTGCTGACTCTGCCCGCCGCGCCGCCGTTTCTGCCGCTGATGGGCGATCCGGCTCCGCGTGCGCTGATCAGCGGGCAGTGTTTCGCCGGGATGCAGGCGACGATCCAGCGATCTGGCAGCCGGGCTGGCGTGGATTATTACGAGTTGGATTGTATGGGCATGGTCGGCTGGGTGACGGCGGAACAGATCGCCGGGGCTGAAAAACCATAGGAGAGTATGATGAGTGACGAACTGCATGTAATCTTCGGGACCGGACCGATGGATCGTCTGCTGGCGAAGATCTACGGATAAAAAGAACAGCCTCTGGTGTCAGAGGCTGTTGGGTTTAATCCTCAAATCGATCCAGCCATTGGATGGCTTCTTTTACGTCGCTGAAAACCATCATCCGCATCCCCAGCTCATAATACTCCTCGATAGCTGGGGCCATGCTGCCTGCCGCGATCAACTGCTCTGGCACAACAAGAGCCCAGTACTTCCAGCCGATTTCAACGGCGCGAGGATTGAGATTTACCCGGCCCCATTCCTGATCTTCCCTGGTCATAGGTCCGTTTTTACGCTCATCCGAAAGCCACTTGTGCGCTCCGTATTTTTGCAGGGTTTCAAGTCCTGCCAATAAGGCATCGCGCAGGATCTGACCACTGACAGGCTTATAGGTGGTGTGATAAACAAATTTCTTATCCGGAAGGTATGACATGCTAATGTATTCATTATCAATGATAATGATGTCTGACATTTGATTCTTCTCCTAGGCAATTAATTATCCTCGACCCTAGAATATATTGTATTCGCATAAATTAATAAAAACAACCAAGTTCTGTTGATATTTCATCGTAACCAAATCAGCGCCCTACTAATGCAAAAAGCCAAGGAAATGGGGGTCAGTTTGTCAAAGCGCGAGAAGCCTGCGCCGCAGGCTCAAGCCGTGCGGCTAAAGATCAAAAGCCTGGAAGCGCACTAAAGGCGCTGGAAACCAACTACTCAACACCCCCTTATGCTTCATTCCAATCTGTAGGGGCAGGGTTGCCCTGACACAAGACGTGGGAAGTTAAAATGGCCTCACCTCCTACCCCCTCTCCAACCGAGTTGGAGAGGGGACCGCAGCCGACCGGGTTTGTGTAGGGAAACGGCGCCGCTGCGACCAAATTTCCCGTCATGGGTGATTCCCTCTCCCTTTCTCTGCGTAGCGGGGAAAGGGGGCAGGGGGGATAGGGGTAAATTCTGGGGTGAGGCCGCTTTTGCTTTTCGCTGAAAGCTGACGGCTGAACGCTGACAGCTGATTTTACTTCGCCAACACATTCGCCAGCTCAAACAGCTTGGGATCAAGCGGTTTGACCCGGTCTACGATGTCGGCGTGCGGGGTGGCTGTGATCGTGCCCTTGACCTGCCCAACCAACACCCCGAAATTGCCCGCCGCGATCTGCTCCACGGCCATCGCGCCGAGCCGGGTACCGAGCAGGCGATCAAATGCGCCGGGAGTCCCGCCGCGCTGCACATGGCCGAGCGTGGTCGCCCGCACATCAAAACCCAGCCGTTCGTTGTGTTCCTTAAAATAGGCTTCCAATTCTATTACGCCGTGTTTCGCGCCTTCGGCCACCACGATCAGGGCGTGTTTTTTGCCGCGTTCATAGGCTTTGGCGATCACATCGGCGACGGTTTCCGGCGAAGTCTCAAATTCGGGGATGCAGATCGCCTCGGCCCCACCCGCGATCCCCGCCATCAGCGCCAGATAACCGCAGTTGCGCCCCATGACCTCGATCATAAAAGCCCGCTCGTGAGACGATGCGGTGACTTTCAGGCGGTCAATCGCTTCCAGCGCGATATTCAGCGCCGTGTCTACGCCGATTGTGATGTCTGATCCCACCAGATCGTTATCAATGGTTGATGCGACGCCCACCACCGGAAAACCCATCTGGTGCAGCGAATAGGCTCCGGTCTGTGAGCCGTTGCCGCCGATCACCACCAGCGCTTCGATCCCGCGTTGGTTCAGGTGGCGAATCGCTTTGCGGCGGCCTTCTTCGGTTTTAAATTCCAGGCTGCGCGCGCTGCCTAATACTGTCCCGCCTAACTGGATAATCCCGCTGACATCACGCGGCCCCATCGGGCGAAATTCGCCAGTGAGCAGCCCTTGATAACCGTGTTCGACGCCGAAGGCTTCCCACCCCTGGTCGATCCCGCTGCGCACGACGGCGCGAATCGCGGCATTCATGCCGGGAGCATCACCGCCGCTGGTCAAAACGCCAAACCGTTTCATGTTGATTCCTCCTCAAAAGTTTCTGGTAGGGGCGCGGCGCCGCGCGCCTGGTTAAGGGTGACAGTTCAAATAATGCCGCCGGGTAGACGCGAAACCGTGCCAGGCGGTCGTTTCCCCAATCGGATAGGCTGGTTCGCCCGGCGCATAATAACGAACGGTACGCACGCGCATTTCAGGGACAAGCTGTGGGAACATCTCCTCGCGCACGACATCAGCGACCACCAGCCCGTTGGCGAAATAGACCTGCACGGCCATGACCATCGGTTGGCCGGGGAACAGGCTGGAATGATCCGCCCCGAAACAGCCGACCCGATCCGGCGATCCGAACTCGCGGATCACATCACCCAGCGTGATCGCGCCGAAGGTTGACAGCTCAAACATGGTGGCGATCCCGTCACCGTAATCGCTGGTGTGTCCGCTGTACGGGCTGAACTGGTTCACCGCGTACCAAAAATGATCAATATAATCACTGCCAGGCTGGAGTCCCTGCCAGCAGGGTTGATCACACGCGCCGCTTTCCAGGTAGGTGGGCGGCAGCGGATCAGATCGCCCTACCAGGCGCGCCCCACCCACTAGCCCGGCGCTGATCAACGTCAGGATCAAGATCGCGAATATCAGACGGGGAGCGATCATGGTGTGCCGCGTCCGTTCAAAAACTCTGAGAGATGCATCGGGCCATTCCATTTCGTATGGAGCAGGGCGTCCCAGGGGTGGAAAGAATACGCCAGCACATAGACAGGAAGTTCTGGCGATAGAAAACTGTCTCCCTGCGGCATGGCGATAACCACCGTCAGGCTGTTGTCAGGAAAGTGCAGCAGTACAAGATATTTTTGACCGACCAGGACATTATAATACCTCGGCTGACCTAACCGGCTGAGCAAGTCTCCCAGGCGCAGATCATGCGGCGCGAGGGCCAGTTCATTATCCTGGGTGTTTGCAGTACGTAACAGGGTCAGGTTGATCGATTTTCCCCCATGCTGGCGGATCACATACCACAAATACGCGCTGTGCCCCGATCGGTTTTTCGACTCGACGACTTCCCACCCATGCGGCGGATCGCTCAGCCAGCGCCGAATCTCGCCCTCGGTCCAATAACCAGGGCGGAGTCCTTGCCAGCACGGCGCTGCACAAGAATCATCGGGCAGCAGCGCCAACACTGACGACGGCAGCGAATCGGATCGTCCGAGCAGGCGCGCGCCGCCCACCAACCCGGCGCTGATCAGCGTCAGGATCAAGATCACGGAGAACAAGCGAGGAGCGATCATGGCGTGCCTCGATAACTCGCGTATTCTGATAAATAGGCTGGCCCGGCCCAATCTTGGGCCAGCAGCGGGCGGTGCCACTGCAAGGGGATAAATTGTACCCATTTTACAGGCGAGTCAGGCGAGAGGGTGTTATCTCCGTGCGGCAAGATCACGATCACATGCAGCATGTACTCTGGAAAATACAGCCGTGCGAAGTATGGACGGTCTGGATCCATGGTTTCGCCATACTCATAATAACTGGGCCGGTCCAACCCGCTGAGCAGATCGCCCAGGGCCAGATCGTGCGGTTCAAGCACCAGCCGATCATAGATGACGCTGTGCGTGCGATCCAACGCCAGGGTGATTGGTTTTTCCCCAGGCAGGCGGATCACGTGAATCAAATAGGCGCTGTCCCCGGTGCGGCTGATCTCCTCTATCGCCCAATCGTGCGGCGGATTCTCCAACCAGCGCTCTATCTCCTCCCCGGTCCAATAACCGGGCCGGAGTCCTTGCCAGCACGGGGCCGGGCACGACTCATCCGGCAGCAGCGCCAACACCGTCGGCGGCAGCGTGTGCCGGGCCTGCCAACGTGCCGCGCCGGACAGCAGTGTACAGAGGGCGAATAACGCACCTACAGAGGCTAAAAATCGTCGCATGGTCTATTATTCTAACACGGAACTGGTGAGCGCGAGGTTAAGGGTTGAATAGTATCATTTTAGGCATAATCGTGTTCGGCGGGTT
>JACRBK010000216.1 GCA_016234525.1 Chloroflexota bacterium | reverse complement strand
GGTCTGCTGGCGGAATATGAAGGAGAAGTGCAGGTGCATGTGCTGATGCTGCGCACGCAGCAGCATCGGAATACCATTGCCCCGGCGCGCACGCCCCGCGAAATCTTCTTATGGGATGCGATCATGGCGCACTGGATCGCGTGTTATGAGTCCGAATTGGAATGGGTGCGCCAACTGCGTCAGGATTTGAGCCACCAACCCTAAAAGGAATAAAAATGACAGCGCCAACGACAGCCCCTTCGCTTTATAAAACGCCAATGGGTGAGCAGGCGATCATGGGATTCTATGACAACATGCTCAACCAATGGCCGGTCAAGAAAACCACGCGCACGATTTCCACCCAACACGGCAGCACATTTGTGGTGGCCTGTGGCAAAGAATCCGCGCCGCCGCTGATTTTGCTGCATGGCGCGGGGAGTAATTCTGCCATCTGGCGCGAGGATGCCAAAGAATACAGCCGCCAATACCAGGTGTATGCCGTAGACCTGTTGGGCGAACCGGGCAAAAGCGCGCCGAACCGTCCCGCCTGGGACAGCCCGGCCTATGCCGAGTGGTTAGCCGAAGTGTGCGACGCGCTGAAGATCGAGAGGGTGACGTTGGTCGGCATCTCACAGGGGGCCTGGACGGCGCTCAAGTTTGCGGTTTATCAGCCGCAGCGCGTCGAAAAACTGGTGTTGATGACTCCTGGCGGCGTTGTGCCGGACAAAATGACTGGAATCGCGCAGTTGATCGTGCTCTCGATGTTTGGCAAACGCGGGATGCGGCGCATCGTGCGGCGCATGTTTGGCCGCCAGCCGATGCCGGAAGGGATCGATCAGATCATGGCGGTGATCATGAACCAGTTTAAGCCGCGCATGGGGGTGCTGCCGATTTTTTCAGACGACGAACTAAAACGGCTGACGATGCCGGTGTTTTTGTTAGGCGGCACGGATGATATGCTGCGCAATATGGATAAGATCGCCGCGCGCCTGCGGACCTTGATCCCGCACCTGACGGTGATGATTATCCCCGGCGCGGGTCACGCACTGATCAACACGGTAGGGGCCGTGATGGAATATTTGACGGGGTAAGATGTTTTTGCTGAGTCTCACGGTCAGTCCACGTTGATTTTGTAGGGGCGATGCTTGCGTCGCCCAGGGCAGGGCTTGCCCTGCCCCTACATTTCCAAATGCTGCTCGGACTGACCACTATCCCCTCTCCAACCGAGTTGGAGAGGGGACCGCAGCCGACTGGGTTTGTGTAGGGGTGCGGCACGGCTGCGCCCTGTATTCTTTTCTCCACGTGAGAGGAAAAGTTATCCCCGAAACACCAGCCGGAAACGTTCGCAAACCAGCGGCATATCTTGTGATATCTGCCGCCCGATCTGCGCACACTCCCGTGAGAAAAAGCGCCAATGCGCCTCGCGCCAATAGCGCAGCGAGCGATCTCCCTCACCCTCATCAGCGGCGAATTGAGCGTCTACCTGATCGTAAGGCCGGATCGTGATTTCGGTGGTCTGGATAATGCCCAGCGGATCGCCCGCAAAATTGGTGATGATGCTGAAATCGCCGACCTGGGGAACGTGCTCGGTTTCGTTTTCGTAGACCCAGAGCAGGCTGCACGTCGCGGTTTTGATCCCCGCCACGACTAGCGCGCCGAGTTCATTCGCGTCGGCCTCGTTATCACAGAAATACCAGGCTTCAGGCGGCGTTTCAGGTGGGCGCTGATCGTCGGGCAGGCTGGCGCGGTAGGATTGCCAATAGGTGATGATTTTGTCGGGTGGCTGCATGATGTTGTGAGAGTGACTCATTTCATAAAGACTGTGAATGGATTTTTGAAGGCGGGTGAGACTATACACTTTGAGAAAATAATCCGGTAATGGTGAGGGCAAAGTCAAAAACAGTTTCACCCCCTACCCCCTCTCCAACTCAGTTGGAGAGGGGACCGCAGCCCACCATTCTCCCCCTTTCTCTGCGCAGCGGGGAAAAGGGGAAGGGGGGATAGGGGTAAAATCAGGCTATGGCCGCACGGTCAGATCGTAGACGAGATCCCAATAGGCCTGGACTTTGACGATGTACACGCCGTCCTGCTCAGCGGTGAACGGATGGGTATCGGATTCATACAGGTCAAATTCTTCGACCAGAAATCCATCCGGGCCGTACAGGTAGAGATAGGGATAATCTTCTGATTGCAGGTCAAAGACGACCGGCTGCCCGGCGGTCAGGGTAATGCTGAAAATGTCCTGCTCGTCGTCTTCGTCGGTGAACGATCCGCTGAAGGTCTGGCCGAGCTGCAATTCGTCTTCGATCATACCCACGTCACCGAACAAAAAATTGTCGGTATCATCTAGCGGCAGGTACTCTGTTGGGACGCTGATGGCATCCATCGTGGCGGTGTTGATCTGGTCGATCTCCACCGAGAAGGCTCCATCGATCACAACGCTCTCCATGCCCGTATTTTCGCCCAGCAGTGAGAGATCAATATCTGCCGCCACGGTCATGACCATCTTGTGCATATATTGATCATCCGCGCCGATCCACTGCTCATAACTGTAATCGGCCTGTTTGATCAGCAGATTCGCGGTCATCAGCACAAACTGAACCTGGGTTTCATTCAGGTTTTCCATGTCTTCGGTGTCCATGTCGAGCGCGGCCATCGCGGGGTTTTGCAGCAGACGCAGCACGATGCCGGGCAGTTCAGGATC
>JACRBK010000215.1 GCA_016234525.1 Chloroflexota bacterium | reverse complement strand
CCGGCGACCTGCCGCCATTCTTCCACCGCCTGGCGGCACGATTCGCAGCGGGCGAGATGCTGTTCTAACGCCGCCGCTTTGCTGCGGCTGACCGTCCCGGCGATATAATACGGTATCAAGTCCAACCATTGGTTATGCATTGATCTTACCCCCGACTTGCAGCGCTTTTCGCAGCGCCTCTTTTGCCCGGTGCAGACGGCTTTTTACCGTCCCGGCGGGAATTCCTAAGACTTCTGCGACCTCGGCTTCGGAAAGCTGGTGATAAAAAACCAGCACCAACACCTCGCGCAGATGATCGGGCAGTTGGTTCAATGTGTCACGCACGACCTGTTGATCACCCTGCCGGATGACTCGTTCCAGCGGGCCGGTATCACTGGCGCGCAGTTCCGACGTATCATCAGGCAGCGCTACGACCGGCACGGCCTGCCGCCGCTGCGCATTGATCGCACGGTTGCGAGCGATGGTCAGCAGCCAGGTTAGCACCTTACTTTCGCCGCGAAAACCACCCGCCGAACGCCATGCTGCCAGCATCACATCTTGCAGCACTTCTTCTGCCAGCACGGCGCTGCTGGTCCGTGCCATCAAAAAGCTGAATATCGCCGGGCCGTAGCGGGTATAGAGTTCATCCAGCGCACCGCTGTTCCCGGCGGCCATTTCATGGATCAGGACTGATTCAGGTGCTTGCGATAAATTAGTGATCAGGTATTGGGCCATAGATGATTTTCCCCTGTTGTCATACTCTTAGACACGGCCCCCGCACGAAAGGTTCCAGCTATTTTTACGTTCCGACTATAATAACTTGTGACTCAAAATCAGGAGAAGATTGGTATGGGACGAGTAGATCATAAAGTAGCGGTAGTGACCGGTGGGGCGTTGGGTATTGGAAAAGCGATCTGCGAATTATTGGCGCGTGAAGGGGCCGTCGTCGCGGTGGCCGATATTCTGGATGCGCCGGGGCAGGCCGTCGCCCAGGCGATCAACCAGCAGGGCGGGCAGGCCAGCTATTGGCCTATGGATGTCTCACGCGAGGCCGACGTGCAGCGCACCCTGGCGGCGATTGCTGCGCGGTATGGCGCGATCCACATCCTGGTGAATAACGCGGGCGTGGCGGGCGCGGACAAACCCCCACACGAGATCACCGAAGCGGAATTTGACGCGATTTTCGCGGTCGATGTGAAGGGGGTGTTTTTTTGCACCAAGCATGTGATTCCCATCATGCGGGCGGCGGGTGCGGGGAGTATTGTCAACCTGTCGTCCATTTATGGGCTGGTCGGTTCAGCGGATATTCCCCCTTACCACGCGGCGAAAGGTGCCGTCCGGTTGATGACCAAAACCGACGCTATGTATTACGCGAAAGACAAGATTCGTGTCAATTCGGTGCATCCTGGCACGATCATGACGGAGTTGGTCGAAGAGATGGCGCGTAATTCGCCCGAAGGGTACGAGGAATATATGAAAGGGCGCTCCCGCATTCATCCCATTGGGCATCCGGGCGAACCGCTGGACGTGGCCTACGGCGTATTGTATCTCGCGTCGGACGAAGCGAAATTTGTCACCGGAGCCGAACTGGTCATCGACGGGGGCTATACGGCGCAGTAACGTGGATCAGTCAAATGTAGGGGCAGGGTAATGCACTTTTACAATTTAATCAGGTGATGTGACTCAAAACAGGGCGCAGCAAGCGGCGCCCCTGTTTACCCCTATCCCCCCGCCCCCTTTCCCCGCTGCGCAGAGAAAGGGGGAGAATCTCCGGCTGCGGTCCCCTCTCCAACTTAGTTGGAGAGGGGGTAGGGGGTGAGGCCGTTTTTGACTTTTACCCTCAACATATCAGATTGTTTTTTCAAAGTACTATGCCCTGTCCTGGGCGACGCAAGCATCGCCCCTACAAAGTCAACGTGGACTGACCAGTAGGGGGTGAGGCTGTTCTTAAATTGGCCCCTTCGTGATACTTCTCCTGCCGCCTAACTCAAATCGCGGCTGCTGTAACCCAACAACCGCCGCGCGACGATCAGCGTATTGATTTGCCCGGTTCCCTCGTAAATATCGTTGATCTTGGCGTCGCGCATCCACTTTTCGGCCAGCCATTCGCGGCTGTAACCGAGCGGCCCCAACATCTCAACGGCCTTTTGGGTGATCCAGGTGACAACCTTTCCGGCTTTGGCTTTGGCCATCGACGCTTCGAGATTGTTCGCCTCGCCGTGATCGAGCATACTCGCGGCGCGCAGCGTGAGCAGCCAGGCCGCTTTAAGCTGCGCTTCCATCTCCAACACGTCCCGCTGGACCGCCGTCAGTTCGTGATAGGGCGCGTTATAGGGAATCTCGATTCCTTCCTCGGCGAACTTCTCTTTCACAAATTCGAGCGCGGCGCGTCCCACGCCCATTGCGCTGGCGGCGATCAGCGGGCGGCTGGCGTCGAACGTCGCCATCGCGCCTTTAAACCCTTTGGTGCTGTCGCCTTCGCGCTGGCGCACCTCGGCTGAGCCGAGCAGATTTTCGTAGGGGATGCGCGCGTCTTTTAACACGATGCTGGCGGTATCACTGGCGCGGATGCCGTGTTTGATCTCCTGCTTTTCGATGGTGACGCCCGGCGTTCCTGCCTCGACGACGAACGGTTTCATGCCCGCTCGCCCGGCAGATCGATCTACCGTCGCCCAGACAACGACCACGCCGTTTGATTCATCCAGGGCCAGTTTGCCGTTCGTGCAGAAGATTTTTTCGCCGTTTAACACCCATTCGTGCGTGGATTCGTCCAGCACCGCCGTTGTCTGGATCGCGGAGGTGTCTGATCCTGCGCCGGGTTCGGTCATCGCCATCGCGCCCCACATCGGCTGATCCCCTTCGGCAAAACGGCGCAAAAAGCGCTCTTTTTGTTCCGGCGTGCCGACGGCTTCAATCGCTGCACCCGCAAGCAGCGCGGTAGGCAGGCATAACATCTGGCCTACGTCACCCCAACTGAGCGTCTCAAAGGTATAGACCATGTTCAGGTTGAGAATACCCGGCCCTTCGCGTTTGGGAGCGTCGCTTTTTTGCTGCGCGGCGAGTTTATCCAACTGGCGCTTCTGCTGATCTTTCATCACCGGCCACGTCATATTGATCAGCGTGTCCGGGCGGGTGTGTTCATTTTCATCGAGTTGGCGCGCTTCGGGGCGCATGACTCCTACGGCCAGCGCTTGCGTCATCTGCAAACCCTGGGTGATTCGTTCTGGAATTTCAAAGCTGATGGGCATGTTGTTTGCTCCTTTAAGTGATCAGTTTTCAGTAATCAGTTTGGTCCCGTATGGGCGCGGCGCCGCTGCACCCTGCCGGACACGCAAAAAACTGAGAACTGTTTACTGAAAACTAAAAACTGTGAACTAAAAACTGAAAACTACACCATCGCTAAGCCTTCAAACGTTGCAAAACCGCGTGCGTTCCGCAGCCAACGCTCCACCGGGTATTCGCGGATATACCCATACCCGCCGAGAGTCTGAACGGCGCTGTCTGTGACCAGTACGGCAGATCGATCCGTGTACTGTTTCGCCAGATAACACTCGCGGCTGGCGTCCTGACCCTGGTCCAGTTTCCAGGCGGCCTCCCAAACCATCAGCCGCGCCGCGTCCACTTCGATAGCGGCTTCGGCCAGCATAAAGGCAATCGCCTGTTTGGTGGCAATCGGTTTGCCAAACTGGACACGCTCTTTGGCATAGTCGGCGGCATAGTCCAGCGATCCACGCATGACACCCACCGCCAGCGCCCCTAAGGCCGCCTGGCTGTGCGCCCGCAGCCGGGGGAAGTTGATCCCCTGCTCGCCGCCGAGACGGTACGCCGCCTCAACTCGGACCTGATCCAGCATTACGGGGTAGGTGGGCAGCGCGCGCACGCCCATCAATTTTTCACGCGGGCCAATGCTCAGCCCTGGCGCATCGCCGCGCACTAAAAATCCGTCCACTTGCCCCGCGTGGGCGGCATAGATCAGCAGCCATTCGGCCCCTTCCGCCAGCGGCACATACACCTTACGCCCATTCAGCACATACCCCCCCTGGTCAGAATCGGCGGTGGTTTTCAGCCGGGCCGGATCGAAGTTGAGGCGCGGTTCGACCAGCGCCGCCGTCACGGGCGGCGGGGTTTCGTCGAAGAACAGCGGCATCAGTTCTTCGCGCTGGGCCTCGGTTCCATCCAGCAGCAGGGGGATCGCGACCAGCGCCGGGGCCATGATTTGTAGGGCCAGCGCGAGATCACCATAGGCTAATTCTTCGTAGGCCAAGACACCGGTCAGGGCGCTGTAACTTTCGCCAAAGCCGCCCATTGATTCCGGGATATTGCCCGGCAGCAGGCCGATCTCCCAGCCTTTGCGGACCAGCGCTTCAGGGAATAT
>JACRBK010000223.1 GCA_016234525.1 Chloroflexota bacterium | reverse complement strand
TGTTCGGGCGCGACGACGATCAAGACGAGGGCGAAGCGAAAAAGTCATGGCGATCCGCCAGCAGCCAGGACTCGCGCCGCGCCCGCAAACAGGGCGGTCAGGCGTTCTAAGAACGGCCTCACCCCTATCCCCTGAAGGGACCGCAGCCGCGCAGGTTTGTGTAGGGGCGCCGCTTGCCGCGCCCTGGTTTTTTGCACTATATGATCAGATTAAAAAGTTAATGTGCCTAAGTGCCGTGTCCCGTAAATAATGGGGTAACAGGTTTTTTGTAGGGGCAACCCAAGGGTTGCCCAATTTGGGCAGGGCAAGCCCTGCCCCTACAGATTCCCCGATAACTTATGAGATGAGGCAATAAGGCGCTGAAGACCAGACTCTAACCAGCCCCTTCAGTGGGCTTACCGGTTTTTTCCATAGCCGGGCCGCTTGAGCGCCCGGCGACGACGGCAAAGACCGCCCGGATTGAACCATGAAAGCATTGATGCGCCGATCTCTTCTACTCCTGATCCTCGCCCTCCTGATCGCCCTGCCCCACGCGGCAGGCCGGGCGCTGCCCGATGCCACCCCGATCCCCACGCCGACGACGGGCGCGACGATCACGCCCGCCGTCACCGCGACTCCGGTCCCGACGCCGACCCCGGCGGGAACGCTGACTCCCACGCCGACCGCAACTCCGAGCGGCCCGCAGGACGGCATGATCGACTCGATCACGCTCGTTTACAGCACCAATCGGAGTGTGTATTATGCCATCACCTATTGGAGCGACGGATTGCGCGTGGCGGGTTATTTGGGCTATCCCTCCGCATCGGGAATCTACCCCGCGATCATTCACAACCGGGGCGGATTCGGCAGCACCGGCGCGCTGACCGGCGGCGAGATCGTCCCCTATGTCGAGGCGGGTTATGTGGCGGTGGCGTCACAGTATCGCGGCAACGGGGGCGGCGAAGGTCATGAGGATTTCGGCGGCGCGGATGTGCATGACGTGTTGAATCTGATCCCGCTGCTGCAAAGTCTGCCCAATGTCGATCCTGACCGGATCGGCATGTTCGGCGGATCACGCGGGGGCATGATGGCCTATATCGCGCTGCGCGAAGATGCGCTTTCCGGCCAGAATGCGATCAAAGCGGCGGTGACGGTGGGCGGCATCAGCGATCTGTTTGCCTGGGACCAGGAGCGCGGCGGATCGCTGGCGGGGATTCTGTGGCTGCCACTGGTCGGCGCGACCCCGACTCAGAATCCAGCCCTCTATCGAGATCGTTCAGCCGTTTATTGGGCCGATCTGATCCAGGCCCCGATTTTGCTGCTGCATGGCGATGCGGATCAGGATGTCTCCGTACAGCAAACCTACTGGCTGGCGGCGGCGCTGGAAACGGCGGGTGCGACGGTAAAAACGATCATTTTCCCCGGCGGCGATCATCCCCTCTCGCGTTTTGACGGCGGTTACCGGGATACGCTGGCGTGGTTCGATAAATACCTGGGCGCTGATGGGATAGATCGTTCGTTTGCCACGCACGAACAGGCGATTCGTGCCGCGTGGACGTGGTTTGGCGCGCAGTAGGGGGTCAGGCGGTGGGCGGTATAGGGGACGGCGGGCTGTCATAGGGAAATCCCTACTGCTCTAAATTTGCCTATTTCTCTTTTTTTTTGTACGCTTGCAGAGTAATAATCTATGATCAAACTTGGTAGGCGTGGCGGCGCGGCGCTCTACCAAAACCAGTTATGGATAGACACTCATTGTGTGCCGAACTTGACGGGCGGTAAACCGGCTATGTCTACGACTCCTGACGACATTATCAATCAGAAATTAGGTAAAGGGCAGTACGAAATCCGGTCATTGTTGGGCCGCGGCGGCATGGCTGCCGTTTATCTGGCCCGGCAGTCTTCTATGAACCGGGATGTCGCTGTCAAAGTGATGGCTTCGGAACTGGCCGATGATGACCAGTTCGTGTCTCGCTTTGAACATGAGGCCCAGTTGATCGCCAAGCTGCAACACCCGCATATTCTGCCGGTGATTGACTTTGGGCGTGAAGGCAAACGTATCTATATCGTGATGCAGTACATTCAGGGCGGGACGCTGGATCACCGGCTGTCCGAAGGCCCGCTGCCGCTGCGCATGGCAAGCCGCATGTTTGAGCAGATCGCCAGCGCGCTCGCTTTTGCTCACAGCCAGGGCGTGATCCACCGCGATCTCAAACCCAATAATGTGCTGCTCGATGACCGCAGTAATGCGTACCTGGTCGATTTTGGCATCGCCAAAATGCTGGCGGGAACCGCCAAACTGACGGCGACAGGCAATATCTTGGGAACCCCGGCCTATATGGCCCCGGAACAGTGGCGCGGTGAACCTGTCGATGCGCGCACCGACATTTATTCGCTGGGTATTTTGCTGTACGAGATGCTTCTCGGACGGCTTCCCTTCGCCGGTGACACGCCTTACACCCTGATGTACAAACACATGAACGACGCGCCCCCGCCGCCGCATCAGGTTAAACAAGATGTTAACCCGGCGGCTGAAGCGGTGATCCTCAAGGCGCTCTCTAAAGACCCTGATGATCGGTACCAATCGGCAGAAGCGATGGCCGAGGAGCTGTCGAACGCCGCCCGCGCGGCAAGCACCCCGTCATCTCTAGCTAAGCCGGCGGCTGGTGCAGATATGCGGACCGTGATCGGGGATACCCCTGACGAAATGAATACGCTGCTGCCCACGGCTGCCGGCATGAAAGTCACGCCGCAGCCATCGACTCCCGCGCGCGCCAGTGTTCCGGCCCCCGGTGGGCCACGCCCGGCGCCGCCGACCTCGGTCACGATGGCCGATGCACCCCCGGCCAAAGGCGGTTTGAATCCGCTGGTGATCGGCGGAGCCGTCGTCGCGGTGATCGCGATCATCGCGGTGATCGCCATGTTAGCCTTAGGCGGCGGTGATGACGGCAAAAAGACGGCGCAAGAGCCGACCGCGACCGAAACCGCGACAATCACGCAGACGCCGGAACCCACGAACACGTCCACCCCCAGCGCGACCGATACCCCTGAGCCGACCTCCACGCCGCGCAATACCACCGCGACGGTCCAGGTTCAGCGGGCGAATGTGCGGCGCGGACCGGGAACCGATTTCGAGGTGATCGGGTCGCTGGCCCGCAACGAAGAAATGATCGTGTTGGGCATCAGCGAGGATGGCGAGTGGTATCGTGTGGTCAGCCCGTCGCTGACCGATACCGGCTGGATTTCGGCGGAAACGGTGGCGATCTCCGGCAATACCAATATCCCGGTGATCAAACTGCCGACTCCGACCCCAACCAATACCGCGACGCCCACCGAAACGGCGACGAATACCCCGCAGCCTACGGATACGCCTCGGCCTACCGTGACGGCGACTGCCACGCTGGAAGCGATAGACGCATCGCTGTTCCAGCCCACCGAATTTGAGTTTATCGAGCTGTCGGCGCTAAATATCGCGTTTGATTATCCAGCCAACTGGACCGCGCCGTTTTATTCTGAATCGCTCGGTTATGTCAGCATGTATCCCGGCGAGTTTGCCTCGATACGCTACCCCTGGATCAGAATCGCACGCGGCAACGGGCAGAAGATGATCGATGTGAACCTCACCAGCAAGGCGGGGACCCCCGAAGAAGCCGTTGATAATGCAGTCGGGATCACATCAGGGGCGCATCAGACGCTCAACGATTATATCTATACCGCGTATGCGGCCAGCAGCGAGAGCAGCTTTAGCGTCACCTGGGCCTGGGTCATCGTCATTGGCCCCGATGACTGGTTGTTTATCCATGTCAGCACGCCGCCCACCGAATACACCGACACGTTTGGCACCGATGTAGTCGGGCGTTTCTTAGGCAGCATCGAAGTCGATGGTGTGCCGATTCTTCTGGGATCACAGCCTATCGCCAGCGCGACGCCTACACAGGGGCCGGTTCCTCCTACCGCTGCCGCGAACACTGAAGTGTTGAGCACGCTGCCGCTGGACCTGGGGACCGCCGTGCTAGATCGTTTCGACGACAATACCAACGATTGGCGCTTCGCCAACCTGGTCGGCGGGCAGTTGATCATTGCTTCCGACAGCGTGGACAGCCTGCGCTGGTCCTTCCCCTTCCCCTATCTGACGGGATCGCCTGCCTACTATGCCCAGGTTGATGGGCAGATTCTCAGCACAACCGACTACTATCAGATCGGGATGGCGTTCCGCGTGGTGGACGGCAACAACTTCTATCTCGCAACGGTCTATTTCAACCAGACGTTCGTGGTCGAACAAGTCATCGATGGCACTTACACCACCATCATCGGCCCGATCTCTGATCCGAGCATCAAAGTGGGACAGAATCAGGTCAATACCGTCGGTGTACTGGTCATCGGTGATTACATCGAGATTTACCTCAACGGTACCCTGATCGACTCCTTCCGCGATGAACACAACTTGGGCGGCGGGGCGCGGCCTGGGGTTTATACCTATGTCGATGCGAACTCCCCGGCGACGGCGGCGTTTGACGATTACGCTTATGTGCCGCTGACGATCTCCGGCAACCCTGAACTGGTCAATAACTATCTGACTGTGATGGGAAAAGCCGGATCGGGCGGCGCTAATGTGCTCGTCAACCCCATAATCGGCGCGGAATCGTTAGTGGCATTAGATGAGGGACAGTGGTTTGCAGCGTTGGCCCGGTCATCCGACAACCAATATCTGTATGGATATGCACGCGGGGCAACGGGTTGGGTTGCGGCAGAACGTATCATAGATGTCAGCCGCGCCGGAACGCCCGTAACGCTAGACCTGCTGCCGGTGTTAGCGAACACCGCCGCTGGCATCAAAGTCCAGGCGTGGCCGGTCGTCTGGCCCGACGAGTCCGACACGACGACGATCTTTTCTCCGACTCCCACGCCGCTGGTCGCCGTGACGCTCGCTTATGGGCAAACGGTCAGCGGGGATATCGATGAATTTGGCGAACTGTCGTGGACCTTCTCCGGCGCGGCGGGCGACGTGATCACGGTAGCCGCCGATGCGGGCGATAATGCCGTGTTGGACCTCAACCTGACGTTGCTCGCGCCCGATTCGTCCTCTGTCGGTTTTGATGACGACAGCGGCCCCGGCCTGAATCCGTTAGTAGAAGGAATCACGCTGCCCGCCAATGGGGTCTATACCGTCCAGTTGTTGAGCGGCAGAAGCAGCGGCGCGATCACGGTGACGCTGACCAAGACGAATTAAGCGCGTCGGGGCCGGGAATTAAAAAGCGGCCTCACCCCCTACCCCCTCTCCAACCCAGTTGGAGAGGGGACTGTACCCGACCATTCTCCCTTTTCTCTGCGCGACTCTCACCTCCGCCCAATCACCCATTGTATAATAGTAGGTCCCTAGGGGGTCTCTGATGGTTCTTGCTCTGATTCTGTTCCAAAGAATTTGACAACGTACAGGGGGTCTCCCGCAGGTTTGGTGCAATAGAGGGAACGATAGAACATATAGAGTGGTATGAGTCAGCCCAGTCGAATGTTCTATCGAACCCATGCGACCAACGAATGCAATCCCGTTTGACCT
>JACRBK010000222.1 GCA_016234525.1 Chloroflexota bacterium | reverse complement strand
CGCTCTGGCTCCTGCGCGGGAAAGATTCCCTCGGCCAATCCCATCAGGTAAACGTGATCGTGGGGCAGGCCGCGCGCCTCGGTGACATCTGTCGCCAACACACGCCCGACGCGGCTTTGTTCGCCCGGCAGAATCAGCCGCGCACTGTTCACCGCCAACCCCAACTCGGCGCGGAAATCTTCCCAGGCGATCACCTCATCGCCGCCGGAGATCAATTCGTGGGCCGAACGAATGCTGCTCAACACTGATTTTAGGCGGCGCAGGGCGTGTAGATCGCGGTTGATGTGATCGGGATCGGCGGACTGGCGCACGCGGGATAGGATGTGGAAATGGGCCTCGTGATCCGCTTCGGCGTCTGTCCCTGCCTCTGGGGAATCTCCGCCGCGCTCATCCCGATCATCGGCGAGAAGCTGCGGATCAGGGCCGAGCAGCGCCTCGATCCAGCGCACAAATTCCTCGATAGTGCCGGACGGCGGCGGCGTGATCCGGTCAAAATGGCGCGTCACGCTGTCCAGCAGTTGATCGATCACAGCGGGATCGATCTGGCGCTCGGAATCACGATCCTCGTCGATACGTTTGCCCTTCGCTGCGCGAATCTCATCCAGCCATGTCGCGCGCCCCTGGACGATCTTCCGCTCCAGGCTCAGCCGTTCGAGCAGCGCGACCTGATCCAGTTCCAGATCGGGCGAGTCTAAATAGGGGCTGCGCAGCGTGTCGAGCAGTTCGCGCCGGGGAAAATCCAGCCCGGCGAGATCAAGCAGAGTCATCACCAGCGACGCCACCGGATTTTCAGCCAGCGACAGACCTTCGCGCACGACCAGCGGAATCCCATAGGCCCGCGCCAGATCACGCAGCGCGGAGCTGTAACGCCCGATGTCACGCGCCACCACCGCGAACGATTCGGGCGGCGCACCGTCCAACAGCCGCCGTTTTACGCCGCGCAGCACCGCTCCGGCCTCGCGGATCACGTCCGGCGCTTCGATCAGGCTTACCGCCGCGCCGCCAGGAATCGGGGTCGGATGGGTTTGAAAGATCGTGTTGGTCAGGTGATGTAAGACAGCCTCGCCCCCCTGTTCGCTTGCAGCCTCCTCTCCATACAATGGAGAGGGGTTTGGGGTGAGGCTATCAAGGGGAATCACCTGCCACACCTGCCGCCCATCGATGGTACCCACCCGCAGCAGTCGGTCCCGCGTTTGCTCAAACCGGCGGAATCGCCGCCCCGGTTCATCTGGCGCAGCGGTCAGTGTTACCCAGGTGCGCGACACCTGCCGCGCCAAAACGGTCAGCAGCCGGACCTGCACCTGATTGAACTGATCGAATCCGTCCGCGATCAGCAGTTCGGGACAGCCGGGAAGTTTGGCCCCTTTTTCAAGATGATCAATCGCCAGCCAGCCCGCGCCGTGCCGATCAACCAGGCTTCGCTCGCGCAGAAAGTCCTGATAAGCGTGATAAATCCGCGCCAGATCACGATCTTTCGCGCTGCGCGGCTCGGCCACATTCCAAAAATCCTCAGGCGATACGCGCCCCTGTTTTAGTTCGTGGATCAGCCCCGCCACCAGCGTGACAAAACCGGGAGATGCGGCGATCCGGGCGAAGTGTTCCAGATCGCCAATTTCATCCAGCGCCGCGGTCACATGGCGCAGAATCCGGTAGCGGGCGGTATCTTCGACCAACCGCTGCGGATCGCCTAACAGGTCCAACACGCGGCTGTATAACATCTCGAAGTTGAAAAATTCGACTCCGAACTGTACGCCGTCCTGGCTGCGCGCTAACAAACGCTCTTGAACGGCGAAAATTTGTTGGCCGGTGGCAAGCAGCACCCAGACCGGGCTAAACAGCGAAAAAGCCCGCGCGCGTACAATCTCATCGATTACGGCTTCGGTCTTGCCGCCCCCGGCGGGCGCGGTCAAGATCAGCGCTCCATCAGGCAGATCAAGGTTGAACATAACCGTCTCCTTTTGTGTGCGGAGTGTAGTTCGGCGCGCCCAATGTGGCAAGCAGAACGTATAGAGGCGCGCCCGCCCAAGCTCATCATACAGGGGGTTTATACCAAAACGGGAATAAGGCTATAATGCAGCGTAAGGAACCATCAGGGATTATCCCCCAAAGCATCGGGGGACTTTGGCGTGGCGTAGAGCGTACAATAGAGCTGAACGCTGAACGCTATTTTCACAGGAGAATATCATCATGCGCGTGTTATTTATATCAGCGGAAATGGCCCCCTTCGCCAAAATGGGCGGGCTGGGAGACGTAGTCGGCAGTCTGCCGCAGGCGCTCAACGCCAAAGGTGTAGACACGCGGGTGCTGATGCCGCTGTATGGGCCGGTGAAAGAAAAGTTTGGCGAGCGGCTGGAATACCTGTTCCATTTCCGGTTTACACGCCTCAGCGGGACCGCTGATGTGTATATTCATACCGTCAAACAGGACGGCGTGCAGGTCTATTTTCTCGAAAGCTGGCCGTTTTTTAGCGGCGGCGATTATATCTATTCCGACATCAACTGGGACCGCGAACGGTTTATCTTTTTCAGTCAAGCGGCGATGGCTGCCGCCTGGGAACTCGGTCAGGGCCGCCACAACAACGAACGTTGGTTTCCTGACGTGCTGCATGTACAGGACTGGCATACTGGCTTGATTCCCTTTCTGCTCTACGAGTCACGCCTTGCGCCCGGCTGGGACAAAGTCGCCAGTGTGTTATCGATTCACAATATGGCTTATCAGGGGTGGGAAGCCGCCACCTATTTAACACCGGCAGGCGTCCCGGCGCGCCGCCATCCCGATCTGATCTACCAGGATCGCACCGATAACTTGCTCGGCATCGGGATCGCTTATGCGCACAAGCTGAACACAGTCAGCCCGCGCCACGCGACCGAACTGCACTATCCGCGCTTCGGCGAAGGGTTGGAAGGCTTAGTCTGGGTGCGGAATGGGGATTTTAGCGGTATTCTGAACGGGCTGGATATGAATCTCGTCAACCCGGCGACAGACCCGGCCCTGCGTAATCATTTCGACTGGAAGAATTTCCGCACCGAACGGCCTAAAAATAAACTGGAACTCCAGGCCGAACTCGGCTTAGAGCAAAATGTGGACAAACCCCTGATCGGCATTGTCAGCCGGTTGGTAGAGCAAAAAGGCATGGATTTTGCCGTGCCGGGCCTGCGGCGCATTTTGGCCGAGACCGACGCGCAGTTGGTGGTGATCGGCAAGGGTAAGCCGGAGATCGAAGAAGAACTGCGTCACCTGGAATGGGATTTTGGCTGGAAGGCGCGCATCATCATTGATTACCGGGCGGACCTGGCTCAGCGCATATACGGCGGCGTGGATATGCTGCTGGTGCCGAGCCGGTATGAACCGTGCGGACTGACACAAATGTTGGCGATGCGGTATGGCGCGCTGCCGGTGGTCCGCGAGACGGGCGGACTGGCCGATACGGTGACGAATTATGACAACGGCGCGGCGGATCAGGGGACCGGTTTTTTGTTCTTGTTTGAAGAACCCGAAGCCGTGCGCCTGACGCTGCATTGGGCGATTGAAACGTTCCGTTTCCGGCGCGCGGCCTTTGAGCGAATGCAAGAACGTGCCATGCGCACCGATTTTAGTTGGGACCGTCCCGTCCAGCAGTACATCAGCATGTACGAGGCAGCGCTGGCAAAAACCGGAACAGAAACGATCACGCTGGCTGCAACCGGGCGCGGCAGACCGCGTAAATGATGATGGGGTGAATACAAGCTGAGGAAACTATGGGAGACAAAATAAAGCCCGCCTATTATACGGTCGATTTTGTGACCGCCCTTCCCCTGACAGCGTGCCGGGAACGGCTGGAACACGAGGTCATCCTTAAACGGCGCACCATTGGCGAACAACTCGCCCCGCTCGATCAACAAACGACCCTGCGCGAAAACGGCGCGTTTGTGGTCGAACGAACCTTCCCCGGCGCGATGCACCCGATCCGGCTGGCGGGGAACCTGGATCACGACGAGGCCAGCGGGGGAACCTGGGTGCATGGGACGATCACCCACGACACCTATAATCAGGTGTTGGTCGAAGGGATGATCATCTTTTTGGTGTTCTTTATGATCTCGGCGGTGTTTTTCGTGCGGCTCAAAGAAGACGGGCTGTTGTGTTCGATCCCACTGCTGCTCATGCTGCTGGGCGTGGCGTCGTTACGCTGGCGGGCGCTGCGTAAAGCCACCGAAGATTTAGCCCACTGGATGCGCCGCCAACTCTATGTCACCAGGGATCAAGTGCGCGAGAAGTGAACGGCGGCGAACGGGCATTGACGACCGAGCAAGTGACCGACTTTGTAACAGCACTCCCGGTTGAGGACTGTGCGCGGCTGCTGCGACACGGCGCGCGTCAGGCCTACCGGCACCGGCTGGCGGTCCGGCTGGACGGCGAGAAACTGAGTCTGATCCTGATCTCTGGCCCCCTGCCACGCGGGCAAAACCCGCTGTTGTGGCTGCTGCGTTTTGAGGGTGATCTCACCCCGGTCAGCACCGGAACGCGCGTACAAGGGGTTATAATACATAACAAACAATTAGAAAGTGCGCTGATCGCGCCGGGAGTAATTACCGGGCTATGCGGTGGCGTAGGAATCGCGCTGGAAATTACTTTCGTCTCTATCCTGGCGGGGATTTTGCTGGCGCTGTCGGCGGGGTATTATTTTTATTGGCGGCGGCTCACCCAGCAGCAGGGCAGCGAACTCTTACATTGGCTGTACGAGTCGCTGATGCTGCCGCAAGGGTGGGCGGGTGGCTCAGTTTGAGCGATGATCAGATCGCGCCAAAAAAGACCTGGATGATCATTTTGCCAAGCCTGAGTTCATCGCCATGCTGAATCTGAGTTTCCTGGCGCGATTCCAGGCGCAGCCCATTAACAAATGTGCCGTTGGGCGCGTTGAGGTCGGTCACAAAATACTGTTGGTGGCGGCGGCGCAGGATGCAGTGCCGGCGCGAAACACCCAGGTTATGACCTTCAAAGGCCGTCAGGTCAACGACTTCCGGCGGGCCTGGCGGAATCACACGCCCCAAGATCAAAAAATCTTGGAATGGCAGTGACAGGCAGGTGTCTGCGGGAAGAAAACGCAGGATCAGCCGCGTTTCAGGTCGGAATCCGGGGGGCAGCAGGTCAAGCCGAGGCAGACTCGATGACGGGCTGTCTTCCGGTATAGCGGTCCCTTCGGGCAGCAGCGCGCCGCAGCGAGTACAAACGATCTCATCGGCGCTGGTCATATGATCGCACGCCAAACAGCGTTTGAATGAAATAGGAACTGTGGTGTGGCCCATCGTCGATCCTTAGACAGCAGGTATAAAAGAGTTGTCCGTTTACAAATTTCACATATAGCTTAACGCATTTTTCATTGATTATTCGTTAATGTTTCGTTTTGTTTTGTTAAGAGTATGTCAAGATGACCACGATTCGACCTAAGCAGCATAAGTTTCTCAGCGTGGACTTTGTTACCGCGCTGCCTCTTGAGGACTGCCGAGCATCGCTGCTCAGCCGTCCGCCCGTCGATGGGATTCAGATCACCATCCAGGACGATAACAGCTTCGCGATTCAGCACGCCGTCAGCCCCGATCAACTGCGCATGGTGCGCTTTTGGGGAACCCTGGAAGTGGTCCAGCGCGGAACCTGGGTATGGGGAACGATTATCGAAACCTCTGCCGGGAGCCGCCGCTCGACTTACGGCTGGGGGCTTCTGATCGCGATCCTGTTTATCATGGTCGTTCAAGCGGGCATACGCGACAACACGCAGATGGTCTTGACGCTGGTCATGATCATTTTAACGATGCTGATCTTACTCGCGGCGTGGTGGCGCTGGCGGCACCGTCACGGATTGGCGCTGTTGAGTTGGGTCTACGAGACCTTGTACGTCGCTCCTGAACGCGAGCCGAGTGTGCGTCAAACCTAATCGTGTTATACTACGCTCATCTCATAAACTTAACCAATCAGTAGGGTTTGTTCTTCGCCGTGTACGCCACCGAACAGCATCCCTACGTGCTAACCCATTCTTGAATCTGCTGTTCCTGTACAATGAGGAGTCATCATGCGCACAAGAGCCGTGATTCTGGCCGGTGGAGAGGGCAGCCGCCTGGGAGTCTTAACCGCAAAACGCGCCAAACCAGCCGTTCCTTTTGCAGGTAAATATCGAATTATTGATTTCCCGCTCAGTAATTGTGTCAACTCTAATATTTATGATGTATTGGTACTCACCCAATATCGCCCGCACAGCCTGAACGATCATATCGGCCTGGGTCGCCCCTGGGATCTGGATCGCAGCCTGACAGGCGGCGTTAAACTACTGCAACCTTACCAGGGACGCCAGGATACCGACTGGTATGCCGGAACCGCCGATGCGGTCACGCAAAATTTGAACTTTGTCCGGCGCGGACACCCCCGCAATGTATTGATTCTGTCAGGCGATCATATCTACGAGATGGATTATTCCATGCTGGTAGACTATCACGAAGAACACAACGCCGATGCGACCGTATGCGTGATCCGTGTGCCGCTGCACGAAGCGCCGCGTTATGGCATTATGGCGGTAGACGAGACTCACCGCATCGTTGATTTTGTCGAAAAACCCACCGATCCGCCCGGCGATCTGGCAAATATGGGCGTATATGTCTTTAAGGCCGAAGTGTTGGAAAGCCTGCTGCGCGAAGATGCCCAGCGAGTCAATTCACGGCACGATTTCGGCTATAACATCATCCCGCGTATGATGGAACTCGGTTTGCAGGTAATGGCTTTTTCTTATGGCGGTTACTGGATCGACGTGGGAACAGTCGATGCCTATTGGGAAGCGCACATGGACCTGCTCGCCTCGCCGCCGTCGCTGAATCTGAATGACCGTTCGTGGATCATTCACACTCGCAGCGAGGAACGCCCTCCGGTCCAGATCGCGAAAGGGGCTATCGTCGAAGACAGCTTGATCACTGACGGATCGTTTATTGCCGAAGGCGCGCGGGTGATCCGCAGCATCCTTTCGCCCGGCGTCTATGTCGGGCCGAACGCAGTAGTGTATGAAAGCGTCATCTTGACGGATAGTTATATCGAACGCGGCGCGACGATCCAGCGCAGCGTGGTGGATAAAGGCGCTGTCGTCAGCCAGGGAGCCACCGTCGGCGAGATTCTGGACGGCCCGAACAAGGGAGTCGCCTGCATCGGCAAAAACTCAACCGTCCCCGAAAACTTTACGGTCAAACACGGTGCCGTGTTGGGCGTTGATCTGCTGCCCGAAGACGTGGTGGACCAATACCCGGATCGCGTGATTCCGGCGAACGCCAAAGTCGGCTATAAAGCATCGAAGTAGAGGAAGTTATCAGTGATCAGTTTACAGTCCTCAGTTCTAAGCCCTGGTTGAGCAATACCATTGACTGAAAACTGTCTACTGTAAACTGCAAAACTGTAAACTGTAAACTAGTCAAGGCGTGCGGCATGAATATCGTACAGGTCGTTGGCGGCCCAGGCAGTGGAAAAACCACCCTGGCCTCAAAACTCGTCGAGGATTGGCCCGGCACAGCCAGTCTGATGCGTATTGACCGTTATCTACGGGATCGCCATTCAGAGGACGGCGAGGATTTTTTGCTGCTGCCGACCAGTCTGGATTGGCCGTTGGTGATAGCGCATCTGGACTTGTTAGCCGCCGGGGACGATGTGACCATGCCCATTTACGACTGGGCGCGGGGCAAACGGATGACTCTTTCTCATCCCCTGCCCCCAGAGCAGGTGATCCAGTCATGTGACTGGCTGATCATTGAAGGGTTGTTTTATGTGCCGGAGGTTAGCTCGGTACGGTTATTCGTCGATGCGCCCGCCGATGTCCGCCGCAACCGTATGACAGCTCGCACTTCCCTGCTCTCGCAGCACCTGGGAGAGATGTACGATCTCGTCGCTGAATCCGCCTATCAAAAACATATCCTGCCGCAGCGCGATCTGGCGGACGAAGTATTCGATGGCCGCCTGGATCGTGACATCCTGGCGGATCAGGCGCGGCGGTTTGTCGCGTCCCAGTGGGCAGGCTGGGGATAACAGCGAACAGCTTTCAGCGAGCAGTGGTCAGCGTGATCAATCGAGCGGCAGAACCTGGCGGAAGTTGATCTCTACCCGGTTATGCGTGCAGTCCTGAGCATCGTAGACGATTTCTACCGGCGCAGACAAAAAACGATCCGCAATCCACATTTGCGCCCACAACCGGCGGTTGACCTTACCGACCAGCGGCAGCGCCCACCGTCCGCGATCCTGCCGGGCGATCTCGCCGGTTAGCGCGGTTTGCGGCGTCAGATAGTCACCCCAGACACGCACGCTAAAACCATTGACCGGCTCACCCTCTTGATCCACCACCTGCCCCAGCAGATAGACTCCGTCACAGGCCAGCGCCGCCGAATATTTGGGGCTGCCGCTGGCGAGTTCAAAGGGATAAATGCCGTAAGTCAGGCGCGGCGCAGGCGTGGGTGTGACCGCTGCCGCCGTCTGCATTTGAGCAATCGTATGATTCACGTCGGTCAGGGTGAGATCAAACTCGGTTTCCCGTGTCTCACTGCGCGCGCTGTTCAGGATGATGATCAAAATAGCGGCGGTGACGGTGATGAACAGCAGAACAAGGGTCGCCGTCAGCGCGATTTTATAAGGACGGCTGGTAAACACATTCTGCTGAGCGGGTTTTTCAGTTTTATCGATCATGGCTTAATCCTCGCGCTGTTTTTCGGCTTTGGCCGCTGCCAGCGCGGATTCAAGTTCACGATAAACGCGCAGCACTTCGGCGACGCTCCACGCCTGAGCGATACACCCGCGCGGGTTATGCGGCGGATCGCCGTCAAAAATCTCGCTGATCGTCCCCATGCCGCCATCATTCAGATGATCGGCCAGGGGTTCCAGGTAACTCCACGCCGTAAGCGCATTCCCATACACACGATAATGGGCGCTGACAAACGGCCCAATCAGCCAGCCCCACGCCGTTCCCTGGTGATAAGAACTGTCACGTTGCAGCGGATCACCGCCGCACGTCCCGACATAATCCGCTTCGTCAGGCGCTAAGGTGCGCAGCCCATACGACATGACCAGTTCGCGGGCGCAAATATCCACGACGGCGCGGGCTTTTTCGCCTTCGAGCAGCGGGAAGGGCAGCGATACCGCTAAAAGCTGGTTCGGGCGCAGCGTAGGATCATCCCCGTCCGGCGCGTCTACCACGTCATACAGATAACCGCCGCTGTACCAGAAACGCGCGTTAAAACTGGCATAAGCGCGTTCAGCCATACCGCGATAACGTTCGACATCGTCAGGGCGATCCAGCGCGGCGGCGAGTTCGGCAGCGATGCGCAGCGCGTTATACCACAGGGCATTGATCTCAACCGGCTTGCCGACACGCGGCGTTACCACCCAATCGTTGATTTTCGCATCCATCCAGGTAAGCTGGATCACAGGTTCTCCGGCATACAGCAGACCATCGGCGGAATCCTGGTGAATCTGAAAGCGTGTGCCGCTGATATGCCATTGAATGATGCCCGTCAGTACCTCGTAAAGTTCTTCCAACACGGCCCGATCACAGCCGCCCGCCTGATGACAGGCGTAAATGGCGCAGAAATACCACAGCGTCGCGTCTACCGTATTGTATTCAGGGGCCTGCCCCTCGTCAGGGAAACGGTTGGGCAGCATCCCTTGATCGGCATAACGCGCATAGGTGCGCAGAATCGCGGCGCTGTCTTCCACCCGCCCCAGTGCGACTGTCAGACCGGGCAGCGCGATCATGGTATCGCGGCCCCAATCGCTGAACCAGGGATACCCGGCCAGAATAGTTTTGCCTGACTGCCCGCCGATGTCCCGCGAGACAATAAATTGATCGGCGGCCAGCGCCAATTGGCGAATCCAGTGAGGAGCGTCGTGCAGTTGGGCGCGCTCCAACAGATCGCGCTGGCGGCGCTGTTCGACTTGCAGCGCATCGTACCAGGGCAGCGGATCGCCCGCTTCGGCAGTGAGAACCAGCGCCAGGGTATTCCCTAACGACAGTTCCGCATTGATCGTCGCCGGAGAAAAGAGGTCTTCCTGATTATCGAGTCCACGCCGTTTTTCTTCGGAAAGATGGAACGACCACCACCACTCCGGACTGGACGTAATTTTGCCCTGGCTGATCAAGATGCGATAGGACGAACACGACTGCGCCGAACGTTCAGAGGGATGCGGCTCAATATGGATCGCTTCGCCGTTGGGCCAGGGCGCAGGTTCGAGATTCACCTCGACATGATAACCCCCCTTAGTCAGTTTATGATGATCGCGGCAGGTGCACAGGGGTTTGATCACCAGACGCACATTCGAGGTGCCGCGTGTATAGGTGTAAGTGATATAGGTCGTATTTTGTCCATGCGCCATCCAGATACGCTGGACTATCCGCACATCGCCCACGCCCCACACCAGCACCGGGATCGCGCCATCCAGATGAAAACTTTCCAGTTGGCGATACCCGTCCGGCAGCACGACCCCAGCGGCCCATTCATGCGTCACCAGGGGCGAACGCCGCCCATCAATATCCAACCAGGTGTCCAGGTTAGCGACCATCACAGTACGCTGCGCCGGGGGCTTGAGCGACGCCGTGAGGAAACTGTGATAACGCCGCGTGCGCGTGCCGGAAAGTGACCCCATCGCATAACCGCCGACACCATTGGTCACGAGCCATTCGCGGCGCAT
>JACRBK010000034.1 GCA_016234525.1 Chloroflexota bacterium | reverse complement strand
TATGCCAGGGCTATTTCACTATTTTTTGACTTCCTGGCCGATCGTGCCGCTGTGCGCGTTCTACCGATTCAAAAAGCGGGTTATACTCTCCCGCAGGAGATTCCGCTCGCACAATTGACTGAGGAAGACTCGCCTGTATTCCTGCAATTTGCCCAATGGCTGCTCGCTCCAACCTCTGGCAAATCGGGCGATAAACGACCATACAAAGCCGCAACGGTTGAACTACGTCTGGCTGGGGTACAAAATTGGTTCCAATTTCTCGACGATTACGGCTGGCTGCCCGGTGAATTCAAGCTGGCTAAAGCTCGACGAATTGTCCAGGACGAACTGCGCGGGCGACCTCAACGCAGCGGACCTCCTCAACCTCCTGAACATATCGAAGAGGTCATCTATTATTACGATGCCCAGGAGCTTCCTAAATATCTGCGCAAACCAGAAATCGATCCCGACCGGGTAAAACGTTGGGAGCTTACCCGGCTGCGCAATCGCGCTCTGTTACATGCACTGGCTGAAACTGGCGGACGTATCAGCGAAATACTAAGCTTGAATCTGGCTCAATTTCCAGCACGGTATCTCAATCGTGACGAGGTGCTGAGGATAGAGGTCACAGGTAAAGGGGGACACACTTATTACCTACGCTTCTTTGATTCCCTGCCTGCCATTCGTGCCTATCTTGAAGCGCGTGGAGCATCCCTGCGCGCCTCAACCAAAGGGGATATCCCACTGTTCGCCAGCCACGATCCCCATTACGACGGCAGTCGTATGAGCCGGATCGTGGCTTGGCGGATTGTACAGCGAGCGGCTCGCGCCTTGGGACTACGTGACATTACGCCGCATGATTTCCGGCACTGGCGTGCCACTCAGTTGATCAACGCGGGACATTCTCTTGACGTCGTGCAGGAATATTTAGGGCATCGTTCGGTCGAAACTACCCGCGCTTATTATGCCCATACCGATCCTCTGCGAGTAGACGATGCTGCTCGCAAAACGCGCTTGCCGGAGCAAGATAACCTATAAAAAGAATTTGACTGCCTGATATGCTGGGACCAGGGATTATTTGTCCTTGTAACCCTGGCCCAGCGGAATCGCCAACATCGCGCCTGTAAACCCGGTGAGCACTCCCACATGCAGCAGCGCAAAGGGAATACATAACCAATACAGACTGCGGCCAAACGTGTCAGTAGCCACCAGCAGAACCAGCGTCAACCCATGTGCCAACAAACTAATCACCAATAAGACGGTTCCAATCATCAACAACAAACCACGCTGAGTCGCCATCGATGAGGAAATCGAGTTAATCCAAACACTCAAATCCCCAGAGGAGTCCACACGCGCTGCCAACGGCTGCAAAAGACGACCTAATCTCCGTCCCACCCATCCCGACAGCAAGATCACCGGCAAAAAGATCAGCCCTAAAACACGCGCTATAATCCTCACGACTCCTCCTCTTCCTCCGAAGCGCCTTTCACGATCTGCTCTAATTGCCCCGCCAGACGCGGGGGAACACGTACCACCAGATCTACTCCAACGTCCCCATGCTTTTCTTCGACCACAATCCCCTGGTTGTGAATCATGGCCAGCCATTCACCTTGAGTATACGGAATAGTGATCGAAACCGTCACCAAGTTATCCACCAAGATTTGGCCAATCGTCTCTAGAAGTTGTTCAAGCCCGGTTTTACGCAGTGCCGATACAGGTACCATCGCCCGGTACCCCAGGTTTGCATAATCCAATATTTCAGATGATGCCGGGCGATCATTCTTGTTCAACACAAGAATTTTAGGCAGACGTTCCGCCCCCAGCTCTGCCAGTGTATCTTCTACTACATCGACGTGGTCCCAGGCGCGCGGATGACTTCCATCTACTACGTGCAGCAGCAAATCCGCATCCGTAACTTCTTCCAATGTGGCACGAAAAGCAGCCACTAATGTCACCGGGAGTTTTTGAATAAACCCCACCGTATCCGAAAACAGCACCGCACGCCCATTGGGCAGCGTCACTCGACGAGTAGTGGGATCAAGTGTCGCAAAAAGCTGATTGGCGACATAAACATCCGCCCCTGACAGCGCATTAAGTAGGGTCGACTTTCCCGCGTTGGTGTATCCCACAAGCGCAACTGTCGGAACCCCCGCGCGCAACCGCTGCAAACGGTGACGCTGCCGGTGTGCCCGTACCGCTTCGAGTTCTTTTTTTAGCCGTGTTATCTTACGATCAATCTCACGCCGGTCTACTTCCAACTGGGTTTCACCCGGTCCGCGCAAGCCTACCCCACCGGTGCCACCACGGCCAGCCCCACCCCCCGCCTGCCGCGCAAGATGCGTCCACTGCCGCGTCAGACGAGGCAAACGGTACTCATATTGCGCCAACTCAACTTGCAGCGAGCCTTCTCGTGTATGCGCATGTTGGGCAAAAATATCAAGAATCAAGGCGGAACGATCTAAGACGTGAACTTTATCGCCTAACGCCTTCTGGATTTCACGCTGATGACGCGGTGAAAGCTCATCATCAAAAATGACGATATTGGCATTCAGTTCACCCAATAACGTCACCATTTCTTCTAATTTGCCAGACCCAATAAACGTCCCAGGATCGATATGTCCCACTTTTTGTGACATTCGACCACAAACCGTTACCCCAGCCGTGTCCGCTAACAGCGCTAGTTCGTCCAGAGAATCATCCACCGAAAACAGTGGACGGCTGCCCTTCACTTCTACACCTACCAGTACAGCGCGCTCAGCAGTATCATCCGCTTGATGGTTAATGTTAATCTTGACCTCCCATCGTTTTTTCCTGTCCCTCAGTGTCGGGCAAAACCTCTGCCCCTTCCTTTTTAGTGTCGTCATGAGTAGTAGTCAAAACACTCTGTGCCGTCTCGGAAGGTGGAGTCTGTACTTCCCCCGGCAGTTCGTCAGCAATTTTTTGTTCGACACTGGCCGCCGGAGTGACCACTATTTTCTCCACGGGTTTAGCTGCTACGACTTCCACCACTTTTACAACCGGAGGCAGAAATTGCGGCCCCCCAGCCAAGGCTGTGACGGCGCTGACGATCAGCGGCGACATACCTTCGCCCGACAACACATCTCGCATCGGGAGCATCAGGTGGAAACAACTGCCGGGATGTTTAGTTTCATCATAACCAGGACTCTCAACCCAAATTGTCCCACCATGTGCTTCAAGAATCCCTTTGGCAATAGCTAAACCCAAGCCGGGCCCGCCGCCTTTAAATTTCGTTTTGCCGCTGGAATGCAGATCGGGGTTACCCAACATGGCAAACTTTTCGAAGATACGATCCTGATCGTCGAGCGCAATTCCAATGCCACTGTCCTGCACCCGAATATCTATAAAACCAGGCAGTTCGCGCCCGGAAATGACGATCTTGCCATTATCCGGCGTGTACTTGATTGCATTAGCCAGAACTTTATCAAATACATCAAGCAACCGTTCGGGATCCCCAATGGTCGCTTTAGCCGGGACCGTTTCCAGGTGAAATTCTACGGTCAAGTGACGCAGCCCAATTTGCTCACGCATCCCACTCATAACAATTTCGACAATCCGTCGCAGCCAAACCGGCTGCAATTCCAGCTTCAACAGTCCGCTTTCAATCAGCGACACATCGATCAAATCTTCGATCAACTCCCGCAGCCGTTCTATGCCTCCCCACAAACCCTTAACCATCGGGGCCGTGCGTGGCTGTTCATCCATTTCCGCCCGAAGCATGTCAGCATAACCTTCAATTACGGTTAGCGGAGTTTTTAATTCATGCGCAGCTATCGTTATAAAATTATCTTTTACGTTCTTTGTTCGATGTAGGTTATCCAGACCGCGCGCCGATAGTCGATGGCTGGCTGCTTCGAGCAATGCTGCTGCTTCAATTTTTGACAGAAACTCCGCTGCTGCTGTCAACACCCCATCCAGACGAAAAGCTAAAGATAATGGATTCTCAGAAGGCGGTTCAGCCTGATATTCTTGCCAGATAGCCCGCTTAAATTCACCCAACACCGGTAGCAAACCTACCGCTTGCCCATTGATCGGGACGGCGCTCATCCTCACCCAGTTGCGCAGCAGCGACTCCAGGTTATCTTTTTCTCCTGATACCAATACACGCACCAGATGATCGAAAAACCACCGGACAGGTCCTTCTAGTTCTTTGCGCAATAGTTCTTGACTTGAAAGCTGCGCCACTGACAGACTAACCAGCCGTTCTTTATGTGCTTCTAACCAGGTTGCCAAACAATCGTCCATAGCCGCTGCCTTTTTTCTGCAACCCAATACCCCATTTCATTATACCCGTATCTACCATTTATCGCTTACGACTGACCATGTTCAGCTAAGAAGCTTTCCAGATCAGACAAAGCACGCTCAGCATAGGCTCGCTTTCGATCACCCTTACTGATCGTGTCTGACTCCAAAGGCGGCAGAATACCAAAATTCGCTTTTATAGGTTGAAATTGTTGGGGATCAGCGTGAACAATATAATGACACAACGATCCTAGAATGGTCGTGGCAGGAAGAGACCATAATGGCTTTCCCAGCACAAAGTGAGCCGCGTTGATCCCAGCGAGTAACCCGGTACCAATATTGCCTACATAACCTTCTACCCCTGTTATCTGCCCGGCGAACAACAGGTCATCACGCAAACGGTATTGCAATGTCGATTTAAGATGGACTGGGGAATTCAAAAACGTATTGCGGTGCATCATTCCATATCGTTCAAACGCCGCATTTTCCAGACCAGGTATCAACCGGAATACACGCTGCTGATCACCCCAGCGCAGATTAGTCTGAAATCCCACCAGGCTGTACAGCGTCCCAGCCAGGTTATCCTGCCGAAGTTGGACCACTGCAAATGGGCGCCGTCCTGTGCGCGGATTGCGCAACCCGACCGGGCGCATAGGGCCAAAAGCCAATGACTGCCGTCCGCGCGCCGCTATCTGCTCCACAGGCAAACAGCCTTCAAAAAACTGAGGATCTTCGCGTTCAAAATCGCGCAGCTCGATCACTTCCGCCTCAAGCAGCGCCGTTACAAAACGCTCATACTCCTCTTTATCCATCGGACAGTTAATGTAATCTCCGGCATCGTCTTCACCTCGTCCATACCGGCTCGCCCGAAAAGCAATCTCCATATTGATCGTTTCAAGATTGATTGTTGGGGCTATCGCATCGTAAAAGTAGAGATATTCTTCCCCTACCATATGTGCAATTTCTTGCGCCAGGGCGTGCGCCGTCAATGGTCCGGAAGCAATCACGCACGGGCCATCAGGAATCTCTCGCACTTCTTCACGAATAAGCGTAATAAGAGGGTGTTGTTCAATCGCTGTGGTAACCTGTTGTGCAAAGAGATCGCGGTCAACCGCCAACGCGCCGCCTGCCGGTACAGTAGTTTGCGCAGCGCAAGTCAACAACAACGAATTCATCCGGCGCAGTTCGGCTTTGAGCACCCCTGGCGCACGGTCTGGAAGCACCGAACCAAGCGAATTGCTGCACACTAATTCCGCCAGATGCCCGGTTCGGTGAGCCGGAGTTGAACGTTGAGGCCGCATCTCGTACAGATGAACCGGGATGCCGCGCTGTGCAATCTGCCAGGCAGCTTCAGCGCCAGCCAGACCACCGCCGATCACTTTTATAGGGGAAAGCGAAGTTAATTGACTCATTTTGGAATAACCATCCATTAGCGCTGGGGAGAGAACGATGAAATTTTGCGAACGTCAATGCCCATAAAAGCGAGCGTCGCGTGTGGGGAGACGCGACGCTCTAGCGGGTGGGGTGGTGGGATGTCCTATAATGGACTCTTGAAAATGAGTATAGAGAACTTATGGGAACTTGTCAAGTACCAGTAACATCCCCCTTACAAAATAGTACATGAGTATCATCTAAGCCTTTGTTTTTAGGGTGTTAACTACTGCCGCAATCAGTTGAGGATCGAACTG
>JACRBK010000208.1 GCA_016234525.1 Chloroflexota bacterium | reverse complement strand
GGTTGGTGAAACGAGTGTTTGACCTGACCGTCACTTCCCTGCTGCTGATCCCGGCCCTGCCGTTGATGGGAATCATGGCGCTGATCATCCGGCGTGACAGCGCTGGCCCGGCGCTGTTCAGACAAACGCGCCTGGGCGAAGGGGGGCGAACTTTCACTATGCTCAAGTTCCGTACCATGCACGTCGGCGCGGAGGCTTTGCAGCAGGACGTGATGAAACTCGATGAAAACGGTCAGTTGATCTACAAACAAGCCGAGGACCCGCGTGTGACCGGGGCCGGGCGCTGGCTGCGCCGGACCAGCCTGGACGAACTGCCGCAGTTGTTTAATATTCTGCGCGGTGAGATGTCATTAGTCGGGCCGCGCCCAGAGATGCCCTGGCTGGTCGAAAAATACGAACCCTGGCAGCGCAAACGTTTTGAAGTCCCACAAGGGCTGACCGGCTGGTGGCAGGTTACGGGCCGCGCTGACAAACCGATGTATCTCAACACCGAGGACGACCTCTTTTATATCCGCAATTATTCGATCTGGTTGGACCTCAGAATCTTGTGGCTGACGTTACAAACCGTGCTTTTGCGCCGGGGAGCGTATTGATCGAAGAAAAAAATCCCCTCTCTATTTTGATTTGATAGAGAGGGGAAAGCGGTTGTGAACGTTATTTCCGCTGGATGCTGAACAACAAGACGATCTTTCCCACCTGGACCTTATCCCCTACCAGAATGGGCCGTCGCTCGCCAAACTGCAACACCCGGTCATTTAATAGTGTAGGGTTGCGGGCTTCTATCGATTCCAGGAAATACTGCCCGTTTACCTCGGTGATCTGTGCGTGTTGGCGCGAAACTGTGCGCGCTTCGGGTTGGGCGCTCAGGTCTACGGCGAGCGCCCCGGCGCTGGCGGGATTTTTGGCGTCTTGCCGACCAATAATGGCTGGCTGGCACTTGTTTTCAAACACCTGACCGGAGGTCTCTTCGCGCAGCATGGCCTGTGCCGGGTTGATGATCGTGTTGAAGGCCTGCCCGCCGCGCATGACGAACTGCTGGCTGAGCCGCCGCCGCTGTTCACGATCAAAAATCAGTTCGCCGCCGGTTTGCAGGCCAAGCTGATCGATAGTCTGATCCATGCCCAGCGGCTCTTTTTTGTCTTTGAGCCGCAGGGTATAGTTCGCATCCACCAAGCTAAACTCGCGGCGGGTTTCTTCGATCAGGGTGCGGATCGTGATGTTTTTACGCAGCGAAACTTCTTGGTGCGTATTGTCGTCGAAAAGTTCCGAAGTAATGGTTAGCGTTACCCGATCCATTGTCGAATTCCCCCCTATTTCGCTGGTACGGCGGCTGGTTTCGCCGGTGCGGCTTCTGGTGCTGGCTCAGGTTCCTTCGCAGGCGGCGGGTTGATCTCGATATTCCAACGGGCGCGCTCACGATACTGGCGGGCGATTTCGTCTACCCAGTTGTCTAATGAGGCTTCCAGGCTGCTTTCGTCGTGTGGGATCGCTGTCTGGATCATCGAGGAGCGGCCCGCTTTGACAATATAACCACGTCCCGGCGGGAACTCTTCGGCATTGGCCCCTCCCCGGATACGTCCGCCCAGCGCGCCGGGTGCATCGACAGCATCCAGCCCCAGGCCGTAACGCGGCGAGTTCGCCTGTTTCATCAGATCGTCCATTGAGCGCATGATGCCCATCGAGCCGCAGATCACAAAGTGCAGCCCTTCCGGCCCATACTTACGCGCCAGCTCGGCCAGATCGGTATATTCTTTGGCGCGGCCCGGTGCGCCTACCACGTTTCCGAAGTCGTCGTAGTTGTCGGCGATGATAAATATCTCCGGGCGATCGTCGCGCTTGTTTTGATACTCGTATTTCAGGTTTTCCACCATCTGGGTGAACTGTTCTTTTTCCGAAATAGCCGTCAGGACATGCGGCAGATCGCCCAGGGTGCGTTTGCCGCCATACTTGAACATACGCTGCTGGAAGTCGATTAGCACCAGGGCCACCCGCGCGGGCGTGTACGAGTGAGCCAAAGAAAGTGTCAGCGTGCGCAGGGTGGTGGTTTTGCCGCAGAGCGGCGGGCCGACCACGATAAAGTGCGGGCCGCGCTGCTGCAAATCCAGCACGGCGGGTTGCAGTTCCAGGTCTTCAACGCCGATAACGGCCTGAATACGATCCGGCCCTTTGCCGAGCGCGGGCAGCAGCCCACGCAGCGGAATGAGCGTGCGCAGAACGTCAATGCCTTCAGGACGGTTGCCTGTCCAGGCGTTGCTCATATCTTTTGCCAGCAGCGCCAGCTTAGCGGTTTCGTCCAGCCCTTCGGCTTCGTCTTCTTCGTTCATGCCCACCGGCAGCGCTGTCTGGAATTCTAGGGGCGAGCGGGCAACAGCCACAAACCCGCGTCCAGCCGTGTCTACATTGCCCGGCACACCGCGCCCGACGATGGTTGCATAGTCGGCAGCGTCGGCCAATTTAAGCGTGAGACGTTCGGTAAACAGGCCGAATAATTTGCCAGGGATAGCGCTGGTTTGTTCCGCCGACAGCACCAAATGAACGCCGTAGGCGCGGCCATCACGGGCGATGCCGATCAACGTCTCCATTTGGCTTTCATGGTTTTCTTTGAATTCGGCAAAGTTATCGATCACAAATAGGATCGCGGGCAGAACATTCTCTGGATGGTTGGCGTTGTACGTGCTCAGGTTGTCGGCGCGGGCCTGGCTCAAGATGGATTTACGTTCTTCCAGGGTGCTTTCCAGCTTACGCAGCAAACGCTGAACCCGTTCTTCTTCGGAGGAGGTAATCGACGCGCCCCGATGTGGCAGGGCTTCCAGGACATCCAGGCCGCGCCCGCCGAAGTCGAAGATATAGATATGCAGTTCATCCGGTGAATGCCGGGCGGCAAGGCTGGTGATCAGCGTGCGCAAGAAGGTGGTTTTACCCCAACCCGACGAGCTAAAGACCACCGCGTGGCCGCGTGTTAAGTCCAGTGTCAGGCGCAGCCGTTCAGCGCGGATCGGGTTGTCGATCAGGCCGACGGGCGCGCGCATAGCCTCTTCGTGCCAGTCGATGCCGGGCCATTTACCCTCGCCGCGCAGCCATTCGCCCACTGCGCTGTTCAGTGGCAGCAGCGGATCGCGATCCGTCTCACCCTGAATATATTCCGCATCCAGCGGTAGATAACTGGGCAGCGGATCCGGCCAGGGTTTTTTCTGCTTGGCGACTTCCTGCGGGTTGTCCTGTGACATCCGGTGCATGATGCCGACCAGCACATCCGAGAGGGCGGGCGCTTCTTGCAGCGGGCCAGCCGAACGAGCTTTTTCTGCCGGTTTCTGCCGGTTCAGCCAGATCACGGGCGGTTCGGTGTCTACTTCGGGGCCGGAGTACGGGCCACCAGCCCGCGCTACCTGCATCAATTCGACGTTTTCGTTACCGACCTGCAAATAGGCGCGGCCAGGGATGTTCGGCGGCAGGAAGGCCGCGTCAGAACGCCGCAGCAGTTCGCGGCTGTCTTCCATCGTTTCGACGCGCAAGCAGATACGGAACTTCATGTTCGCGCGCATCTGGTCGGTAACCGCACCGGCGGGGCGCTGCGTCGCCAGGATCAGCGAAACACCGAGCGCGCGTCCCAGGCGGGTGATACTGTCTAACTGCGCTTTGAAATCGGGATTTTCCTTGACCATTTCGGCGAACTCGTCCACGATGACAAACAAAAACGGGAACGGTTCGCGGGAAATATGCAGACCCTTCTGGCGGTAATGCACGATATGTTTGACATTGGTATCGGCGATCAACTTACTGCGCCGGTTAAGCTCGGAGCGCAGGGCCGTAAAGGTGCGGATGCCCGCCGTGCCTTGCAGGTTGGTCACAATATCGACCACATGCGGCAGTGTACGGAACGGGTCGAACGCCGCGCCACCTTTATAGTCCACCAGCACGAAGTTGATCACGCTCGGATCATAGATGAGCGCCATGCCGGTGATTAGCGTCAGCAGCAGTTCCGATTTACCAGAGCCGGTGGTGCCCGCGATCATGCCATGCACACCGTCACCATCGGCTGAAAACATCAATTCGCGCACTTTGTTGCCGGGCATCACACCAATGGGGGCGTGCAGCCACTGTGAATTTTCAGGTTTGCGGGTCTTTTCCCACTGGCTGAGGATTGGAATTTCTTCTACTGTATTCGCCGCGAGCATTTCGATCAAGGTGACGGCGGTTGCCAGGTCCGCGCCGTAGGTTGTGCGGACGGCCAGCGGAGCTAGT
>JACRBK010000207.1 GCA_016234525.1 Chloroflexota bacterium | reverse complement strand
CGTTTATCATAACAAAGTGATCATCTCCACGCCCGGCTCGCCGGATGCCGTCCGCCTGGCGTGGGAAAAATTGATTGCGCCAGAACTGGAGCATCTAGCCTGGGAAGTTATCCGCTAACAGCCTGAATAAATACAGCAGGGCGCAGCGATGCCGCGCCCCTGGATACCCTTATTCTACTCAGCAACGCCGGAAGTTGGCCGTTCATCACGCGGTATCCACGATCCAACGCGAAACGGGATTGGCTCAGTAGCGATAGTAGAGCCATCATCAAAGCGCACCTCGGCATACACAACATGATCACCCGGCAGCAGAGACCACCAGCTATCAAAAGGGTATTGGTCGGCTTCAGCTACCAAGTGATCATCAACCCAATATGACACCCGCTGCGTTTGGCTGGGAACAGCAATTGTCAACCGGATACGCTGTTCATCGTCGGGCAAAAGTGGGGTCAACCGGAAATTGGTATAAGGATCAGGCGAAAGCATTCGTACCTGGACTGATTCTCCACCGACCAACTGCGCTCCAACGGGCGGCTGTGGAATGCCCTGGCGGAGCGCCCAATCACGCGCCTCAGGCGGCAGCACCAGATAAACCCGTTCCTCGCGGTCTTCGAAGGGGGTATTCTCATCGGCGAGCAGCCCGGTACGCTGATCAATGGTGAAGGGTTGGTAGAGATTATCTTCCTCGGTCGGGATCGTGCCTTCGATAAACCAATCCAGCCGGGTGCGCGGGCAATATTCCGTAGGCAGGAGGCCCGATGTCGAACAAACCTCGGCCTGCAACACCCCTTCGGGAACTTCAAATTCCAGTTCGGGCTGGCCGATCAACACCCGGCGCATGAATTCATGCCAGATCGGCCCTGCCCCACTGATCCCACTGACTTCCACCATCGGCGCGTTATCAGCGTTACCAACCCATACGCCCACCACCAGATTAGGTGTATAGCCCACCGTCCAGTTATCACGAAAATCGGTGGTTGTGCCGGTTTTCGCGGCGGCAGGACGGCCAATATTTAATACGCTGCCAGCTCCAAACGAGGGAATCCGCGCTCCGTTGTCGCTGAGAATATCGGTGATCAAAAATGCTACCCGCGGGTCTAACACCGGGCGGCTGACCTCATGCGGCTCCCATTCATACAAAAGCTGTCCGTTACGGTCGCGCACTTCGAGAATATACACCGGGTTCACGTGGTATCCGCCATTCGCCAACGCACCATAAGCGGCGGTCAACTCAAGCAGGCGAACTTCTCCGCCGCCCAATGTCAGGGACAGATCAAAACGGCTCGTATCCGTCAGAGTACTGATGCCCAACCGGGTTGTGATGCGCACCATTTCATCCAGGCCAATGTGTTCGAGCGCGACCACCGCCGGGATGTTATAGGACGAACCCAGCGCCTCACGGATCAGCACAGGTCCATGTTCGACCAGACCATAATTCGCCGGGGTATAACTTTCGAGGCGGCGAGTAACAAAAGGCGTCCCCACATCCAGAATCATCGTCGCAGGTGTCCAGGGATCAGGTCGGGTAGGATCAAACGCAGCGGCGTAGGTGAAGGGTTTGAGGGCCGATCCCGGCTGGCGAGGGGCCAATGTCGCGTTAACCGCACCGTCTATGCTCTCGTCAAAATAGTCCGGGCTGCCCAACATCGCCAACATCTGCCCGGTATGAGGATCAATTGCTACTAACGCAGCATTACGAGCGTTATGAGGCGTTTCCTCGGCCTGTGGATGATTAAGCAGCTCAAGGTGGCGCTGGGCAGCGTCTTGTGCGGCATTCTGCCAATCCAGGTCCAGGGTGGTGATGACTTCCAAACCACCCGCTAACAGATCATCACCGTAATCACGCTGAAGCTGCGTCCAGACCGCAGTGACAAAATGAGGTGCTTCGATTGGAAAGGGGGTTGCGGCAAACTGGAGTTCTTCAGCATAAGCCTGATCGGCCTGCACCTGTGTGATATAACCGTGTTTGGCCATCAAGTCCAGCACGACGCGCTGCCGATCCCTGGCGTTCTGTGGGTCGCTGAGCGGATCGTAACGCGACGGGGCCTGCGGCAAACCGGCCAGCATAGCACATTCAGCCAGGGTCAGGTCTGCGGCATCTTTGCCAAAATAGGCCCGCGCTGCTGCCTGAACACCATAGGCCAGATTGCCGTAATACGTCTGGTTGAGATATATCTCCAAAATATCGGCGCGCGAATACTGCCGCGTCAGTTCAACCGCCAGCACTCCTTCGCGCAGTTTACGGCGCAGCGTGCGCTCGGCGCGTTGTTCAGGATCAAACAACAAATTTCGTACTACCTGCTGGGTGATCGTGCTTCCCCCGGCGACAACTTCGCCGCCTTTGAGGTTGATCCACACTGCGCGGGTGATGCCCTGAATGTCTACTCCCGGATGGTTATAAAAGTTGGCGTCTTCGGTGGCAACAGTCGCCTGGGCCATACATGCGGGCAGGTCTTCCAGGTCCACAACCTGGTTAACCCCGGTATTAGGATCGGCGATCTGGTACAACAACCGCCCCTGCCGGTCATAAATACGGGTGCTGGGCAGAGCCATCCCGGCATTGAGCGCGTCTATCTGCGGCAGACCGGCAAAAACCCACTGGTAGAT
>JACRBK010000206.1 GCA_016234525.1 Chloroflexota bacterium | reverse complement strand
GGTCAGATTCGCATCCTCAACCGCATTTTTTCACCGCTGATCGCGCTGGTCCACCCGATTCCTAAAGTGGTCTTTCTGCCGGTGATCCTGGTCGTGATGGGGATCGACGAAACGTCCAAAGTGTTTTTGATCGCGCTGATCTTGTTTTTTCAGATTCTCGTGGTGGTGCGCGACGAAGCCGCCGGTCTGCGCCCGGAACTGATCCAATCGGTGCGCTCATTAGGGGCGGGACGGCGCGCCTTGTTCCGGTATGTCTACCTGCCCGCCTCGGTTCCGGCGGTGCTCACGGCGCTGCGCGTATCGGTGGGGACGGCGATTGCCGTATTATTCATCGCTGAAACGTTTGCAACACGCACCGGGTTAGGTTATTACATCGTGACGCTGACCTGGGGCCGCCAACATTTTGAGGAGATGTACGCGGGGATTATGGCCATGTCACTGCTTGGGCTGGCGCTGTTTGTGGCGGTGGATGTCTTGGAGCGCATCTTAGGGCGTTGGCAGCATGTGGGGGAATGATCCCCTGGTGATGCTACAATCTGCTTGCATAAAGATCACTGCACACAGGAGCGCATTATGAGTGCCGATCAAGCCTTACGCGAACAACTGCTGGCGCTGCTGCGCGGCGGCAACGCCCATATGAATCTCGATCATGCCGTGGCCGATTTTCCGATGGCGCACCTCAATACCCGCCCGCCGAATACCCCTTACACGTTTTGGCATCTGATCGAACATCTGCGCATCACCCAATGGGACATTCTCGACTTTGTGCGCAATCCCAATTATTTAGCGCTGCAATGGCCGAAAGAATATTGGCCGCACCCTGACGAACGAGCCGACGAAGCCCGCTGGAATGAAACGCTGCGCCAGTTTCGGGGCGATCTTAAAACAATGGAAGAGATCGTCCAGAACCCGGCAACGGACTTTTACAGCGACCTGCCCCACGCCAAAGGGTATAATATTCTGCGCGAAGTGCTGCTCGTTGCCGATCATAACGCCTATCACGTCGGCGAGTTGGGCATCTTGCGTGGGGTGATGGGTTTGTGGCCCACCAATAGATAGATCATCAAGCGGAACTCTAAAACTAAAAATGACAACGACTACTCCCGATCACGGTGCTGTGATCCAGCAAATGTTTGGGCGCATCGCGGCGCGTTATGATCTCATGAACCGGCTGATGACGTTCGGGCAGGACCGGCGCTGGCGGCGTTATGTCGTGCAGAAGGCCCGGCTGCCACGCGGCGGCTGGCTGTTGGATATCGCCACCGGGACAGGCGACATCGCGTTTGAGGCGCGGCGGCAGGTGGATGATCTGCATATTGTCGCGGCAGATTTCGCCCTGCCCATGATGCGCGTGGGCCAGCAGCGTCCAGGAGCCGAGGCGCTGAACTGGCAGGCCGCCGATACACTGCACCTGCCCTATGCGGATCACACTTTTGACGCCGTGACCAGCGGCTATTTGTTCCGCAATGTGAAAGATATTGCGGGCGCGCTGGCAGAACAGCGGCGTGTCCTCAAACCAGGGGGGCGGCTGGTCACGCTGGACACCACTCCCCCGCCGCGCGGTCCGCTGCGTCCTTTCATCCAACTTCATCTCAAACTGGTTATTCCTCTGTTAGGACGAATCATCAGCGGGGAGAAAGACGCCTATCGTTATCTGCCCGAAAGCACACTCGGTTTTAAGACCGCCGAAGAATTAGCCGCCCTTATGAGCGCGGCGGGCCTGCGCGATGTAGGGTATCGGCGGTTGATGTTCGGCACAATGGCCGTTCACTGGGCAACAAATCCTGATTGAATTATTATGCAGGGTGAGGATATAATATTAACAAACAAACCTATTATTAAACGCATCCGTGCGAATTTCACCAGCTATCATCCTGTGCTCATGGTCGGTGGCATCGCGTTTAACTGCGTTGAGGGGCTGTGGCGGCGGGATCGGGAACAGACGTGTGGGACAAAACGCCGGTCAGGCCATTGAACGCCTGACGAGTGGATAGGTGTAGATCAGTGATGAACTCGGCACATGACGTGTTATCTGTATGGTCCAGTGAGATCATTCAATTTATTGACAACCAGGAGGCTGCCGCTGCAGTAGGTTTGATCGATACGCAAGGCCGGGTGATCTACTCCAATGGGGGGATGCAAAACCTACTGCGCGACGAAACTACCGGGAAATTCCAGCTTGAGCGCCTGTCGAGTCCAACGTGGCAAACGCTGCTCTCGCTGACCAACCATCATGGACGGTTATATACCGGGTGGCTGACGTTTGACGGTCCAGCCGCTCGCCGTTCGCTGCGCGGCGAAGTCTGGCAGCGCAACGATCAATTGCTGATTCTGGCGAGTTATAATGTCGAAGACCTGATGCGCGTCAACCAACAAATCGTGGCCCTAAACAACGAAATGACGAATCTTCAGCACGAACTGGCGCGCAAAAACGCGGCGCTGATCAACACGTTCGACCAGTTATCCACCATCAACCAGCAGTTAGAACAAGAGGCTGTCGAGCGCCGCCGTATCGAAGAGCAGCTCCGCCAATCGAACCAGGAACTTCAGGCTCACAACGAAGAACTGGACGCTTTCGCCCACACTGTCGCACACGATCTCAAAAATCCGCTGGGGGTAATTCTGGGTTATGCGGCCATGCTGCAAGATAGTTTGGAGACCATGTCGCCCGATTTTGTTTACCGGATTCTCGATGCGATAGTCGCAGGCAGCCAGCAGATGTCGAACATCATCAACGAACTGCTGCTGCTCGCCGACACGCGCACCCTGGACAAGATCGATGTCAAACCCCTGGATATGGAACAGGTGGCAGGTAAAGCCCTACTGCGCTTACAAAAGATGATTGCGGATTATGACGCGCAGGTGGTGTTCCACCATTCTGATCCCTGGCCTAATGTGCTGGGTTATGCGCCCTGGATCGAAGAAGTGTGGGTGAATTATTTGAGCAATGCCATGAAATATGGTGGCAAACCACCTCGCATCGAAGTGGGCGCGACACTTAAAGATGATAACGCGGGCTATTTTTGGGTGCGCGACAACGGTGCGGGCATTGATCCGGAGAAGCAGCCATTATTGTTCGCCCCCTTCACCCAGCTCAATTCGATCAAGGTCGATGGGCATGGCCTGGGCCTCTCCATTGTGAAACGGATCGTACACCGGTTGGGCGGCGCCGTGGTCGTACAAAGCGAAGTCGGGCAGGGCAGCCAGTTTGGGTTTGTGCTGCCGATCAGCGCCGTCGGATAGTCCCCGTCGCGAAAAAAAGCAGCCCCACTCAATACACCCCGCCGCGTATATCTGTTATACTTCCAGGTGCGAATTAATTCATCTGAAAGAAGATCGATGACTGCCCTACCACATCTCCCTAAACGGCTGATCGTCGCACTCTCTGGCGCTAGCGGTGTAATCTACGGGATTCGACTGCTCGAAACGCTGCGTCAAGACCCGGCAGTTGAAACGCACCTGATCCTCACTGAGGCGGCGCGCATCACGATTGCGCAGGAGACGACCTGGAAGGTGAGCGACGTGGAAGCGTTGGCGCAGGTGGTCCACAAGCCGCAGAACGTCGGCGCCAGCATCGCCAGCGGATCGTTCGCGGCGCTGGGGATGGTCGTCGTGCCGTGCAGCATCAAGAGTCTGTCCAATATCGCGCACAGCAGCGCGGGCGATCTGTTAGCGCGCGCCGCCGATGTGCAGCTTAAAGAAGGCCGCCCGCTGCTGCTGGTCGTGCGCGAAACTCCACTGCACCTGGGACACCTGCGCCTGATGGTTCAGGCGGCGGAGATCGGCGCGATCATCATGCCACCCGTCCCGGCGTTTTACGGCCATCCCCAGACGATAAACGACCTGATCAACGGTACGGTAGGTCGTATTTTGCTGCGGCTGGGCATTGAAAACGCGCTTTATTTTGAATGGCTTGGTTTGAAAGGAAAACCCTGATGCAGCCTGAAATCCCGCCTCTGCCCGACGACATGCGCCCCGTCTTGCGCGATTTTTTGGCCGGACAGTCCACGCTGGTGCTTGGCACTGCCGGGGAACAAGACGCGCATCCTCAGGTCGCGCCGCTGTTTTTCGCCAGCGATGACCAGTTTAACCTGTATTGGATTTCTGATCCCGACAGCCGCCACAGTGCTAACCTGGCCGACTGGAACAAAGCCGCCGCCGCGATCTTTGTCCACACCTGGGACTGGGGTGGGATCAAAGGTCTGCAAGTTGAGGGCGCGGCCTGCCCGGTCACGGCGGACGACGAACGCGTGCGCGCCCTGGTGCTCTACCGGGAAAAGTTCCCCTTTGTGACAGACAAATTCGCCAGCCTGATCGAAGTCAGCACGATCTATGTGCTGCGCCCGCGCTGGCTGCGCTGGCTGGATAACGCCCGGCATTTTGGGTATAAACAAGAATATCTTCTCGGAACACCAGACGAACGGTAAGAACAGCATCACGGCAAAAACGGTAGGTGCTCACGTTGGAAAGCTCACATGTTGTTGAATTGTTTCTCGCGCTCGGCCTGATCATTGGTATAGCGCAGTTGGCAGGGGCAGCGGCCCGCGCCGCCAAACAACCGCGCGTCTTTGGCGAACTCGTGGCAGGAGTGCTGCTCGGCCCCACGCTGATCAATATGCTGCACTGGTCATCATTTTCTGAGCCAGAGCAGATCATGCACACTATCGAAGAATTTGCCGAACTGGGTGTGCTGTTTATGATGTTCACCATCGGGCTGGAAGTCCACCTGCGCGAATTGATCTCGGTGGGCCGGGTGGCGATCTGGGGCGGCACACTGGGCGCGCTGCTGCCGCTGATGCTGGCGCTGCCGATTGTGTTGGTATTCAACTACAGCGCCGAATCAAGCATTTTTGTCGGCGTGGTACTCGCAGCCACGTCGGTCAGCATCTCGGCGCAAACGCTGCTCGAACTGGGCGTACTGCGCACGAAAGAGGGCATGGGACTGCTGGCGACCGCTGTTGTCGATGATGTGTTCGCCATCCTGCTGCTGTCGATAGTGGTCGCTACACTCGGCCCGGATACGAACGCTTCAGCAGGCGATCTGATCTGGATTTTTGCACGCATGACGCTGTATCTCGGTGGGGCGCTGCTGCTGGCGTGGCGTGCGCTGCCCTGGCTGTTTAACCGCATCCACCACACGCCCCAGATCGCCTCAGGAACGGCTTCATTTGCATTGATCACAGCGCTGATCTTCGGCTGGTCGGCGGAAGCGCTCGGCGGGATCGCGCCGATCACCGGGGCGTTTATCGCTGGGCTGGGGCTGGCGCGGGCGAATGCGCGCGTGCGCAGCGAAGTAGAAAACACCGTGCGACAGATTTCATACGCTTTCCTGGTCCCGATCTTTTTTGTGAATGTCGGCCTCCACGCTGATCTGCTGGCGATTCCCCTGGATGTGCTGCCGCTTGCCGGGCTGCTGCTGATCGCGGCGGTCGTTGCCAAAATAATCGGCTGCGGGGCCGGGGCGCGCCTGGGCGGATTTTCCAACGGGGAATCGCTGCGCCTGGGTGTGTGTATGATCTCACGCGGCGAAGTGGGTCTGATTATCGCCTCGGTGGGCAAGGCCAGTGGATTATTAAGCGATGGCCTGTTTGAACCGCTCTTTCTGGTCATTCTGTTGACGACGGTTTTAACACCGCCGCTGGTTCGCCGGGTGTTTGCTCCCCAGCTTAAATCGCCACCGGCACTTATCACGAAACAGGGTTGAATCCATGGGAAACAAACTGGTTATTCTCATTACCACCCATATTGATAAAGGACTGGATATCGCCCAGGCCTGGGAAGACGCAGGCGCAGCCGGTGTCACCTTGATCGAGAGTTTTGGGCTGCACCGTCTGCGCGAAAAAAGCCGGTCGATGGAACTGCAACTTTTCGTATCGCTGGCCCAGGTCATGCGTGAGATCGAAGAAACAAACCACACCCTGCTCTCAGTCGTGGATGAGTCATTGGTAGACAGTTTGCTCGATGCAGCTACCCAGGTTTTAGGCCGCGATTTGAATCAGCCCGATACCGGAATCGCGTTTGTGTTGGACGTTGATCGCGTGGTGGGTATCCGCCCCGGTCGAAAGGATTAATCGATGAGTGGGGCACAGTCAAATAACGTTCGCCTGCTGGCGCTGATTCCCGCCTATAATGAGGCGGAACACGTCGCGGAGGTCATCGGCGCGGCGCAGAAATTCCTGCCAGTGCTGGTCGTCGATGACGGCTCGCGTGATAACACCGCCGACCTTGCGGAATCCACTGGGGCCACCGTGCTGCGCCAGATTCCCAACCAGGGCAAAGGCGCTGCGCTGCGGGCCGGATTCCGCTGGGCGCTGGATCAGGGTTACGACGCCGTGATCACGCTTGATGCGGACGGGCAGCACGATCCCGCTGAAATTCCGGGCTTTACCGATCTATTCGCCGCGCGCCAGCCCGATTTGATCATCGGGGAGCGCACTTTTACCCAGATGCCTTTTCCGCGCAATATTTCCAATACCTTTGGGCGCTGGTTGTATTCGTGGGCGCTCGGCCAGCGGGTGAACGATAATCAGTCCGGCTACCGGTTGATCAGCCGCCGCTTGATGGAACTCACCCTGCAAAGCCGCGAACAGGGATTCGAGTTCGAGGTAGAGATGATCGTCACCTGTGTGCGGCACGGCGGCACCGTAGCGGGGGTGCCGATCCGCACCATTTACGGCGATCAAGGCAGCCACATCAAACCCATCCCGCAGACGATTCACTTTTTCCGTGTGGTGATGCAGACTCGCCGGGCCATGCGGCGCAAGGGGTAATCCAGGTGATGAAAGTGGCAAGATCATCATTTTTCATCGCAGATAATGAGACAAGCGGCCTCACCCCCTACCCCCTCTCCAACCGGGTTGGAGAGGGGACCGCAGCCGACCCAATTTGATAAAAATAGGGCGAGCGGCATCACTACAAAAATAATTTACAGCTAGACCTGACGCTTTTACCAACAACTAAAAACTAACAACCAATAGCACCACTGGATAACCAACCATGAATATCAGCACCGAAATGGCGGCAGTCGGTTTTGGCCTCGTCGCGTCACTCTCGTGGGGAACCAGCGACTTCAGCGGCGGAATCGCGGCCAAACGCGCGCATATTTTCGCCGTGATGGTCTTTTCGTATGGCATCGGGCTGACGCTGCTGATCGTGCTGGCGCTGGCACGCGGCGAAGCGGCGGCCTCTCTGGCGGACATCTTGTGGTCGGCAGCGGGGGGAGTCTCCGGCGGGATAGGATTGACCGCCCAATATCGCGCCCTGTCACTGGGGCGAATGGGCATCACCGCGCCGATCTCAGCGATCTTGAGCGCGATGATCCCGGTGGTGTTTGCCGCGATCACCGAGGGTCTG
>JACRBK010000188.1 GCA_016234525.1 Chloroflexota bacterium | reverse complement strand
GGCAGTAGTTATGCAAACGGTGTTAAACGATCTTTTTCGCCCTCCGAAGCTGTGTTCACCCCAGTTGACTGCGCTTCAGCGACGGCTGCACAGCGTGTATGCGACGCGCTACACGGTGTGGCTGCTGCTGGCATTGGGAGTGGTACGGGCGGTCATCTTCCTGATCGCTTATTCCCCGGCGCACGGGGCTGACTCGTCTGACTATTTTCTCTATGCAGCACAGTTCAAAGGGTTGGACGCCCCCAACGTCTTCGATCAGATTTATCCGCTCTATCCATTGTTGATTTACCTGACGCATTATTGGCTCGGTAGCATCTATCTTCTGGTCGGCGTGCAGATCGTGATGTCGGTACTGCAAGGGGTATTGTTTTACATCGGGCTGCGACCCTATAGCCCGGCGTTAGGGTTTGTCATGGCCCTGCTGGTGATCGGTGATGCCCAGACGGGTATTCTGTATAATTTCATTTCTACAGAACCACCGTATATGTTTGTTCTCAGTCTGGCGTTCTGTTTGTTCCTCATCCAGATCAAAAAAGACCGAAAGCTCTCAAAAGGGGATGTTGTATTAGGAATCCTTCTGGCGTTGATACTACTGATCCGGCCTGTAGGGCGCTATTTGATCGTGCCATTTGCCATACTGTTTTTGCTCGGAACCCGTGCCTGGTGGCGAACAACGGTTATGGTAGCAAGTTATGGGTTGGCACTCATGATTTTCACCATCTTTAACCAGATTGTATTCGATCAATTCGAACTTAACGGGGCGGGCTCGTTTATGTTAGGCCGTCCGCTCAACCATTCAGGGCTGTTGGAAGCCGACAATGGCCCGGCATCGGCCCAGCTTTTAGAGATGAAAGCGAACTGCGAAAGTGAAGAGAATGGCAACCGCTGCCTGATCCGACAGTTAGGCGACTGGCCTGAGGTACGAAAACTATATTCAAAAGCCTATCGTGAAATGCTGCAAGAACACCCCCTTGATTTTGGCAAACAGGTCTTCGAAAATTTTACCGACTTTCTCCGCTTTTCAGGGCAGCAGTATCAAGGACAACTTACGCCGAGTGAGGTACAGTGCGAAGATACTAATGCCAGAGCAGAGCGCGAGACTCAGCTCTATATCGAAAACGATTGGTTGTTGTATGGTAAGTCAGAAATTACCGCTGAGCAGTTGACACCCGTAATAAGAGACATTGATTCTTCTATGTGTCCCCCATTTCCGGACAGTTGGACTGTGCGCCGCGTGGTGGATTGGGTGTCTCTACACTATCGTTCGCTGTCGCGCCCTCATCCCTATCTCTGGTATGGGGAATTAGGGCTGTTAGTACTCATAATTCCTTGGGCACGCCGCCGACTGCTGATTCCGGTGATGTTGGCCGGTGCAATTGTGGCAAATCACGCCGCAGCCAGTGCCGTCGTGCTGAACGTCCAGCCGCGATACATCGTAGTGGTAAATCCCTACAAAGGCTTTTTGCTGCTGGCCGTTTTCTTCATCGTAGGGTGGATTGTGCTGGGGATCATAGACCGCTGGTTGGCACGGCGAGTTTCATTGGACCAGAATTGACCGGGGAGTTAAGGATATGACCTCTGTAGCAGAACCAGGATCATCTCATTTTAAGTCCAACTTGCGGGCCGCTAGTGGTTTGTTTTATGGGGTGTTAGAGATATTTTTCGGCCTGGGCACGATCTATATGACCAGCGTGATCGTCAGCCGCACGGTTAATGTCAGTGATTTTGGTGTGTGGTCCACAGCGATCCAGGCTGTCACCTTGATCTCACTGCTCACCAGTTTGCGGGCTGAAGTGACATTGGCTCAGGTAATTGGGCGGGCACGCGGCGCCCATTCACATGCACCTTATCGCACGATCACCCTGACCGGTTTTTTGCTGGTGACCGTTTTCAGCGGGGCGGTATCTCTTGTCCTGGTGGTAATAGGGGCCAGTGTCGGAGATGGGACAGAAGTGCTGGCTATCATTGGCCTGACCCTGACACCGATCAGCCTGATGTTGGTGCTCGTCGGTGTGCAGCGTGGTCAGGAGCGGATGCGGGCTTCTACTATCACGCGCGTGGTCCCCTACCTGATCTGGCTGGTCGCCGCGATTGGATTAGCCATTGCTCATGCCAGTCTAAAGACTTTTGCCGCTGTTTACACGATGACAATCAGCGCCTCGATTGCGGTCCAGCTTATGGTTTACTGGCAGAGTAGTAACCGACAATGGGGAATCGCCAGCGACGACACCATTCATACAGAAACGCGCTCGATGCGGTCCACTTATTTGCGGCTGATGCTGGTCACAGGGCTTCCTTTAGGGCTAGCAATGCTGTTGGATCAGGGACAAAACCAGCTTTCAGGTTATGTAGTGATCTTGTCGCAAGGGGCGACAAAAGCAGGAATTTATAACGCCGGATATTGGATGGCGTCCATATTATCTAAAGGTCTGGTGGCAATCATAGGAATTTTTGTGCCGCTAACCGCCCGCCTGCTCGCCGAAAACAACCTGAACATGGCGCGCAGCGTCTATCAGCGCGTGACGCGCTGGGTATTTTTGCCCACTCTGATCGCCGCGGCCACTGCTTTTGTCTATGCGCCAACGGTGCTGTGTATTTATGGCCGGGAGTATGCCAGTGGATCAACTGCGTTTCGCATTTTGATTGTGGGATTCGTAATCAACGTGTTGTTTGGCCCGAATCGTGCATTTTTAATCGCCAGCAACCGGGGTCATCTTATCTTGTATTCCACACTGCTAACCACTGCCTTGACCCTCATGGTAAGCGTCGTGCTGGTTCCACAATGGGGCATCGAAGGCGCGGCGGTGGCAGCAGCGATCAATATCATCCTGGGAAATTTGTGGGCCAGTGGTTGGTTATGGTTCACCTTGCATACCCAACCTTTTACTCGCCCCTATCTCAATCTGATTAGTTTTGGGACTCTAAGCGCGGCGGTGTTAGGCAGCGGAATGCTGGCGTTGACTGGCAGTACGCTGCTTGGGGCGATACTGTTTGGGCTGTTGTACAGCCTACTGCTGCTGTTGTGGGTATGGAAAAGCGGATTTGCGGATGGCGAAGACCGCGAACTCGGCCATTACCTGCTGCGGCGAATCAGACCGAGCCGCGCGTAAGTTAGATCAGCCAGAAACAACGATGAGGGTCAGGGATGCTTGAACATCCGCCGAAGCTGCCGCCCGTAATTTTTCAGCGAATTGACCATAAAGGGACGGCCCCCCAACCGCCAACGTTTGTAGAGGCGGGTGAAAAACTCCAACCCGCTGCCCAACAAAAGCAGGGGGATGCGGGCTTTTTGGCTTGACGGAACCTCGGCCAGCGGGTAATTCAACCGCCGCATATATGCGCTGTTCACTACTTGACACAGGGCCACCTCGGCGGGAGTCAGAGTCTGCGCCCAGCGACCTATCGTCTCGGCAACAAAGCCCTTGCGTGCTTTTTGGTTTCCCTCTGCTGTGTTGATCCAACGTACATCTAACATTTCGGGTGTAAAAGCTAAGTCTACAAAGTTACAGATTTTTCGAACAGTAGGTTCGGGATCGGTGATTAGGTCCTCATAGCGAATTGAGATAAAACGATCGGGGACTGCTGCCTGCATTTTTTGTACAGATCGCACCGCCATCCGCCACGCCAGTGCATCCCAAAGTGGATCAAACACCTTCTCTAAGGCCCTGGTCGAACGTTCATCATCCTGATAGCTGTCAGTGGTCCAGACAACATCTCGCCGCTTTTTTTTGGACGCCAGCGCATCACGCGGATCGCGCACGATCTCTACAAACAAAACATCAGGGATCACCTGCATAATCTCATCCATAAAAAAAACATGCTGCGGCGTTTTTTCCAGCCAACGGGTTTTCCCTTCCTGACGGGTCAGGTATTCGAACACGATACGGAATAAATCGCCATACGTGCGCTGTTCACGTGCCTGAATCAACAGGCTGTGCAGTTCACTTTCGGGCAAACTGACCTCGAGAGGTCGATAACCCACTGGGGCATCGCGCAGACTTTTGGCACGACCATTTTTGATCACGTCGAACAGGGTTAAGATCAGGCTGCACAGGGTTTGATCATCGTTCAAATCGGGATACAGGTGCTGAATAGTGGGGGCATATTCAAAATATTTGGTTTCGTATGCAGCCCCATAAACAGTAGGATTAGCCTGCAAAATGCTGTGCAGCAGGGTTGTGCCAGAGTGCATATAGCCAACTACAAAGATTGGCGCGGTCGATCGGGAAGGGTTTTGAGTAGAGGAATTGTGCATTTAAGTGCCTGTTTTTCGCGTGTTTTTGATCAAGATGGTTTCGCAAACTTAAGAACGGTTTCGTTGATAAAGGCGGTTACGTCGATCAATTCAGCTAACATCACCTGGCGCTTGGCTTGCCACAGAGCGGGAGTCTCCGGGTCTTCGAGCAGCGCCCGTGCTTTAGTTAATGCTTCGGCCTGGCCGGAGATGGGATCGTTAAATGAATACACCATGTCATACCGCGCCTGCTGTTCATCAATATAGCCGCGCCGCGAGGAAGAAAGGAAGATCGCGGGTACACCAAACATGGAACACTCGGTAGCCATCGTCGCACTTTCGCCAAAAAACAGCCGGGCAAAGGCCTGTAAGTGCAGCATATTTCGGCGCGGGCCACGCAAGGTCAACGCTTGTAAGTCAGGCGGCAGTGGTTTTTCAGAACTCAGAATAATCCGACCATAGGGTTCTAGTGTGTCCACCACATCGCGGAGGTTTGTTACGCCATGATCGCCGATATCGTGGCTTGCTCCCCAATTAACCAGCCGGACAATGATAAATGGCTCGCCGGAGGTTAATCCCTCTATCGCCAGAACAGACGGGTCAGGGGTGAACCTGCTGGGATGAGTATGGGCGAGTGCATGATAACCGTTATAGCGGATATGCCGGGGGCCTGCGGATTTTTGATAAGCACGGGGTGTGACCACCGCCTTAGCCAGCGGGTAGCTGATCGCATTGGACAGGCGAGCGTGTTCGGCGTCATAAAAGATCACTACCGGGACCCGGTAAGGCAGACAGCCATAGACTACGAACGTTCCGGCGATAGCGGTTGCTACCTGTGGACGGAATTCACGGATTACACGCCCTAATCCCCAGGCTCGCTCAAGGAGTTCAATTCCGAGTCCGGCAGCACCATGTCTTGGTCCTTTTCCAATCAAGGTGTGCTCGAAGTCAAACTCTTCAAGCAGGGCCAGAGTGATGTCTTTATCACGGCTCGTAATGCACACTTCGTGACCGTCGGCGCGCCAATTTAGAATGGCGTGATGGAAAAAATGGACATGAGCCGGGTGAGTGATATCGACCAGAATGCGCAGATTCTATCGTCCTTATTTATCACAAATCGCCACTAATCTATCTGATGAACTCAATATATTCAACTTCGTTCTCAATTCCAGATGCGGAAAATGATCATAGCGGATCACGCTTTGATCGTCCACTTTCGACAAACTATTCCCAAAAGAGTATTATCCCTTTCTGATCTGGAATTGATCAAGGCTCGTATCAAATCACGGGAAGATAAACTTGTTTGCTCCCATAGTCATGTCACGCACGCCCCATCCACATTGCTGATAGGCGCGGTGGTTAGCGAACCTGATCGCCTCTACGCTAGGGTTATGCCCGCCCTCGCACAGCCTCGATGATGGCGTAATGCCAGCGATAGACGTCGTTTTCATTCATACCGGCAAGACGATCCCGATCCAGGATGATACATTCGCCTTCCAGCCTGACACATCCATTGAACGGCGCGTTGTTCAACATGTCCAACCCGACGCGACTCTGCCAATCCGAGACACTCACCGGGCTGTTCTCGACTAACCACACGAGCAGGTGATAAAAATGCTGGTGTGAGAAATGTAGTCCAGCCGGATAATCAGTCAAACAAATGCTGATGATCCGGCGGTCGATATCATGCCACAGAGACGCAATACGCTGTTGACGCTGGCGCAAACCATCCACGGTTGGAGTAAGATCGCACAAGGCAGATGTTAAGCGTGCTTCCCAGTCTGGCGGCGTCCATTCGAGCGTGCAACTCATGTGGATCAGCCATTTTTCATGAGGAATGTATTCGCTGTTCATCAAAAAGAGGGCTTTGACCAGCTCGATGATCGCCTGCGTCAACATCATATGTCCTTGCAAGGGATCGCTACGATGAATCCAGATAGCGCCTGCTAACTCAAAATACCACCAGGCTGCGAATAAGGGGCCACCTGCATCCTGTGGACTGGGTCGCTTTGCGAGTTTTTCTGCGAATAACGCGGCAAGACCACCAGTGGGATCGTGCAGAATCTCTGCGTAAGAGGCATCCCAAAGGGTGACCATCTCCCACTCGCGAGCGCGTTCGTCCTCCAGATTGAACGACTTTAAATCATACAGGACACCATCGATCATCTGAATTCCCGTCCCCAACGGCGCCTTTCCCGCCTGCCATTGTTGATAAACAGGTAGGGTGAGGTAAAACGTAACATCGATCTCAGATAGATGATCGGCATATCCCCGTGACAGGCCGCCATTGAGTGTGATCCCAATCACACCGGGCAGCGCGGCGAACTGAGGCAGTCTTTGGTCAAGGTGTGTGCGCAACGCATGAAGTCGGTTGGGCGCCTTGATTTTGACGATAGGGCGAGACATAGAGCTTCCTTCTATTTTGATTTGACCGCTAACATCGTGCGCGAGTGAGCGTAGAAGATGTGTCGCGCTACCATGAAAAACGCCACCACAATCCTACCTGTTTGTGCTACTCAACCCAAAAAGCGACACGGATATGCTCACACAACTTCAACCCCACAAAACGACATGCTCTCGCGTGCCGCTCTGTGGGGATGGTCCGCTGTGTTTTTTTGCAGACTAAACCTGAAGAATCCGCTGCGAATCTTGCAGAAAATCGAGTAGGAGCGGACTGAATACCTCCGGTCTCTCAAAACTCGGCACATGCCCGGCTGAGTCGATAATGACCTTACGAGCATTCGGAATACCCTTAACCATGATGTCCGCCGCCCGCAAGACCTCCGGGTGATCAAGCGCGCCAGCAACCACCAACACCGGAGCTTGAACCTCGTGCAAGCGCTTTATAGCGGGTGGATCCAGAGGGCATACAGGCTGCATATCCGCGATCAAAAACGTCTGCCGTTCGACCGGGATACGATTCATCACCAGCGCTTTTTCACGCAGGTCACGATCTACTGCATTCGGCTCACGGAACGATCCATCAAACCAGATACGGATTTGCAGTTCATTGGCTCGTTCGACATCACCGCGCTGCACTGCCTCAATCATCTCCAAGATATAACGCGGCGGCTCTCCCTGCATCTCAAATCCACTGGGTGTCGAACACACCAGCGTGAGCGACAG
>JACRBK010000007.1 GCA_016234525.1 Chloroflexota bacterium | reverse complement strand
CGCTGATCGTTGTATTAAACGCTCTTTTAACATTCCCTGGCTCTCCTTCACACCACCGGAGAAATTCATCTTCCCATCCTCTATGAGGATACCCCGAACTGACGGTTAAGACAATTCGGACGTTGGATGTTATAGATTGTGGGAGTTATACTCACGCAATCAAAAGTTCATTAGTTTCGATAAGGACGATCGAACATGAGCCGCCTCTCCCCCGACGAACCTGACGAATCTGAACCTGAACACGACGAAGAAGATCATGACGATGAGAATGCCTCCCATCTGGATGATCCCTTATATCCGCCGATTAAGCGTTTGCACGAAGCAACCGCTTTTGTGATCCTCCACCAAAAAGACCCCTGGGAAATTGCCAGACGGCTCGATCCCATTGCCAATGCCATCCGAGAATCCAGCCAGATTCCTGGGCTACACCAGGCGAAGGCGCTGCAATTGGCTTTAGAGCTGGGCGCCCCCTATTGGCTGTCAACCAAACGGCTCAATGATTGGATCGACTTAATTTCTCCTCTGGTCCGGGTCGCCATGAGCAGTGTTCGAGACGACGCTTTGTCAACCCGTTTTTTTCAGGCGTTTGGCATTTTTCAATCCTTCGCTGCAACACAAGAAAAAGCCGAAACGACGCTGTTACAGGCGTTGGAATTTGCGAAAGACGCCAGGCGCGAGGATCTGCAACTGATGGTACGCGCCACCAAACTGAATATGAATGCGTTTCGCGTTCCTTTGGAGGACATCGAAACTGAGGCCCAGTCTATTTTAACGGAAGCGCGGCGTCTGAAATACAGCTATGTGATGGGACGAGTCTATCTGACCTTAGCGCGAACCATTGCATTTTGCTGCCAGTCCGATCAACGACTCTTTGAATATGCGCAGCAGGCGTTTATCTTGATGCGTGCTGAAAATGACATGGGGCTGGGATGGCAGGCGCTCAGCATGATGATCGGGCAGTTGCAGCGGCAAAACGATCATTCGCCTAAATACCGGTTTCAACTGTTGACGCAGATGGGGCAGTTGGAAGAATGTACGATCTATCCCTGGTTCCAGGCCACACTATATCATCTGTGGTCTATTTTCTATTTTCATCAAGGCGACTATGAAAAGGCCCGCTTTTATTCGCTCAAAGCTTTTGCACACTGCCGGGCTTTTGAACTTAAATCCGATAAATTCTATATCAGACATCAGTTTGCGATGATCCAGTCCAAACGCCACCGCTGGAAAGCAGCCGAACGCCATTTGCGAGCCTGTGCGAAACACTATAAGAATACCGGCAGCAAGAATCTCGCCTTTAATCTCGACTATATAATTGCTTATATGCCGCTCGAACAGAATGATCCTGCCCGCGCGTTATCCCTGCTCTGGGCATTACGCAGGCGAGTCCGGCACGAGATCGACAACCCAGTCTCGCAAGCCGATCTGATTTATCAGATCTCAAAAGATATAAAGGAAGCGATTCGCAGGTTAAGAATACAGCGTGGGATGGCGGCAGACTAAACAAAAAAGGGGGAAGGTATGCTTCCCCCTCAATAGTTGAACTTAGCAGCCCGGCGGGATTGGGAACGGGCAGTCGGGCGGGTTGAGAACCGGCTTAAATTCGAAGGACTTGATCACCCCGAGTTGATGCGTCCCTTGAACGGTCTGCGCCGCCGTAGAGTTGGGCATCATGGCCAGAGCCGTCACCGAGAACGCGAAGACCAGCACTAACGCCATCAAAACCATATTCCGTTTAGACATCACCTATGCTCCTTAGTATTCAATTGTTCGAGTGAGTGATAGGTGACGCGCGCGTCAATCTATTTACAGGATGCCATAATGCGGGGGGGCTTGTAGAGCAAAAAAAGACCATCCAGCGGACAAAAAACGGACAACTTGTCCGCCGCCTGGGTCAGTCTATTCTAAGATTGGGGTAAATTTGCCGGATTTAGCGAGGTTTCGGGGTAGATTCCAGGCGGGCGCGAGCTGCACGGAGTGCATCACGAGTGCGCACGGTTTCGGTGCTGATCTTGACTTCTTTCATTTTATGCCAGCCAAATGTCGTCATATATTCTACGGTTAGCGCGCCGCGATAACCGGTGTTATGCAAGTCTTGCAGCAGTTCGGGAATATTAAGTGTGCCATCGTCATAAGCGGTTTGCAGCACGCCGCGTTTAGCCTGCCGGACCTGGACATGAGCGACATATTCCATCAGCGGCTCGATCTCGCGCCGGACAATACCCTGGCAGATAAAATGGGAATAGTCCAGAGTGATGCTTAACCCCGGCACAGCTTCTAACAACAAGCGGGCCTGTTCCGGCTTTTGGGCGACTGAATCCATGTGAGGTTCAAATGAAATCCGCAGATCGGTGTCTTCGGCGGATTGCAGCATCCGCAGCAGTGCAGGAATGGCGCGCGCCAGGCTGTGATCAGCCCCATCCTTTTGAATCAGGCCGGGGGAGATGGTGACTCCGGGTGTTCCCAGCGCCGCCGCAAACGGGATCAACCGTTCAAACAGGCTGATCTGTGTCTCACGTTGGGCTGGATCAGCCGCGTTAATAAGCGGAAGCATCAAATACAGATCAGTCAGCACCAGATCAAACTGTTTAAGCAGTTTCAAAATAGTGGCGGCTTCTGCCTCTGGTTGAGCTGCTGCGCGTGCCGCATCCAGGTGGGGGCCGGTTCCGAGATCAATATACCGGAATCCCAGTCGGGCGATAGTCCCTACCGCCTCTTCAAGAGGGAGGTTATTGTACGCCCAGGCATGACATGCGATCCGCATACTTGGCTGCATCCAGCTTACTCCTGATAGGGATTCACTATTTCCGGTAATTATAGGACCGACTGCCGCAGCGGGCTAATTAACTTCGGGTGGGAGGTTCATCTTGGGCAGCCGCCAGCATATCACGCTCGTTTTGCCAGATCGCCATCGCTTCTAACCGGCGGCGCAATGCCTGAAGGCGCGGATACCCGTCAGCAAATTCCGCCGCCCATTCCTGGGCAAACTCACCCCGCCGGATATATTCAAGCACCGAGTCCATCTGGCGGTTGAGCTTGACTTCTTTAAAACGCTCGATCCGTGAAAGCAAGCCGTACTGCGCCGTTTGCGAATGAAGTTTCAGACTGGGCAAAACTCCCGCCGCCGCCCACTGCGTCATGATATAACCCAATTCGCCGGAAAGATAGAGGCTGTTCAGCACCGCTTCGGGGGGGAAACCCTCGCGGATCAAAACTTCCATGGCGGTTTGCAGCACGCTAAACAAGGCAGGCAGAACAGCCTGCTGTGAAAACAGGTCAAGTTCGGCTTCTTGTTGAAACGTCAGCTCAATCGCGCCGCGATGCAGCGCCCCTAGAGCTTTGGCGGCAGCCAATACACGCCCCCACGCCTGCTTTGAAGCATCTTGCGCCACCCCCACGAAGCTGGGGAAACCTTTTCCTTCAACATAACCTTCGCGCACCCCCTGGCCTACCGCCTGAGGTGCGATCAATACCACGTCCACAAAGGGCGGGGGTTCGATAAAACCAAACGCGATATTGTAGCCAGAAGCAAATACCAGGGTATTGCCCGGCTGTAATCCTGGTGCGATCTGCTGCAAATAGACCTGAGCGGAGATTTCATCAGGCAGCATGATAAAAATCAGGTCCGATTGAACAGCAGCCTCAGCGATAGGCAGCACCTGGAAACCGTCACGGTAAGCCTGTTCAGCATAACCATCATTCTGATTACCAATGGTTACCGGGAAAGCGTTGTCACGCAGGTTGAGCGCAAAAGATCGCCCCATGTTCCCATAACCAAGCACAGCGAGCTTTTGGTTCATCAACAAGCCCAGGTTGGCGTCAGAATCGCGGTAAATAACAGACATCGTTTGGTTTCCTTAAGCCTATCTAAAATCCTGTGGGCATTCTACCCGAATTCGACAGGGATGACTATTCTGGTTATATTGATCTCTCAAATTGGTCTGCAACCCGCTCATTGTGTTTGCGTATATCATACTAGGTAGGGGCAGCCGTTCAGGTAGGGTAGAAATTGTGATAGATGAAAACGATTCCCTGTGGGTACAACGCACCATCGCGGGCGACCCACAAGCCTTTGGGGAACTCGTCCAACGGTACGAACGCGATGCTTTTAACCTGGCGTACCGGATGCTGAACGACCGGGGGGAAGCTGAAGACGCCGCGCAGGAAGCCTTTTTGCGCGCCTATGCTAACCTGGATCGGTACGATATGACACGTCCATTTAAGACCTGGCTGTTGTCCATTACATCTAACCATTGTATTGACCGGCTGCGTCGGCGGCGGTTAGTCTGGTTGTCGTTGGAAGAACCTTTGCCGCCGCACCCGGCGCTCACCAGCGATATTCCTGGCCCCGAAGAAGCAACGCTCATGAATGAACGTAATGTTTTGGTACAAGAATTATTGGAGGAACTCAGTCCCGATTATCGCCTGGCTGTAATCTTACGTTACTGGTATGACTTATCGTATGCTGAAATTGCTGAAATGCTCAACACGACGGAGAGCGCGATCAAAAGCCGTTTGTTCCGCGCTCGTCAAACCCTGGCTGAACGGCTGGAGTCGCGCCCTATACCCTCGCTTGACCCGGCAATGGAGGGAAGATCATAATGCCACGCGATGACGCAAATATGCACGCACGCATGAACCGAGCGCTCGACAGTGAACTCTCGGAAGAAGAACAAGCCCTGCTTCATCAGCAGCTTGAAGAAGCGCCTGAGATTGCCGATCATTGGGATCAACTGCGGCGGACGGATGAGCTTCTGCGCACCACGCCTATGATCGCTCCCCTCCCCGAATTTGCCAGCCGGGTGATGGCCGCCATTTCGGCGCTGCCTATCCCGGCTTTTGTCCGGCGGCATCCTGGGGCGGGGGTCGCTTTAGGGTTAGCACTCGCGGCCTTTCTTACCGTACCCATTTTTTCGGTGCTGCTGCTGGTGCTGCTCAGCGCTCTGACCGATCCCGGAACACTGAATACCTGGCTCAGAGCAGTGCTTGGCGCGAGTGGTTATATCCTCGCGCTGGTCGCCGACATCGCAGACGAACTGCGAGCAGGTATCACCACCACCCCGATGATCGTGGCGTTGATTACCACGATGATCCCGCTCAGCGCCTTATGGGGATGGTTGATCTGGTATTTAATGGGCAGTCCTCGCGTGCGGCGGGGAGCAAAACCCTAAGGGCCGTTGGGTTTAATCGCCCTGTACTGTCTTGTCTTGTATGACGCGGCGCTGCGCCGTGCCTCATATCCATTGTGAGTGTGGCCGATGATCACCAGCCAAAAAGCACCATTACACCGGTTTGTGCCGCTAGGAGTCTTCTTGCTGTTGGGCTTATCCTCAGTGGCATGTGTTAATATTGCCAACCGGGGAGACGGTTTTAACGTAGCAAAGAACTATGAGCTTAAGAGCGGGAAACAGCTTGACGGGGATCAGGTGATCGTCGCCTATGATGTTGATCTGCAACCGGGCAGTAGTGTCAATGGCGATCTGACGCTGACAGGCAATCAAGTGACATTCGGTGGTGAAGTGACCGGCGATGCGGTCATCGTCGCCGATCAACTGACTATCGGTGACGAAGTGCATGTGACCGGCGATATGGTTATCTGCGCCGACAGCCTGACACAAAGTGACACGGCCCGTATTGAAGGCGAATTCAAAAAAGAATGTGGCAGTTCGCGCCGAGTGAGCGTTTCGCACCTGATCGAATCAGGCTGGGATAGCTGGCGCGGCAGCTTGTTTTTCCGAATGAGTACCGCCGTAATCGGTTCGCTCTTGTTAGCGGCGCTTTCGGCCCTGGTCACAGCCGCTATTCCGCGCCCGTTGGCGCGTATGGTCGAAGGGGTCCATCAAGCGCCCATATCGGTCAGCGGCATGGGTTTTGTAACCATTCTGATGGTCATTGGCATGACGATGATTTATATCGTCTCCTTGCAACTGATTCTGCCGGTCATTCTGCTGCCGGTGGTGATGTTAGGCTGGTTGGCAGTGGGTCTGTTGAGCCTGTTTGGTTGGATCGCGCTGGCTGGGCCGTTGGGTCGTTTTGTGCTGCGACTGCTGCACGTAGGCAAACAGCCACCGATGGTTGCAGCCGCTGTCGGCGGGCTGACGCTGGGGCTGGGCCTACGTATCTGGAGCGTATTCTGGTTAACCGCCTGGATCGGCCTGGCCGTGACCGTGATCGTGGCGTCGATTGGCCTGGGAGCGGTGATCCTCACCCGTATCGGTACCCGGCCTTACCCCACCCCGGTGGATCGCCGCCGCCTTGCGGTGCAGGATAGCGCCGATTAGGTTGGGCGTTCGCCGGACTGTTCGTAGATCGTCACCATCCCTAATAGGGTCTGGCGCGTAAAACTGTTGATCTGGTGCAGCAGATCGCCCCAATTGATTGTCGGGCGCTGTGTGTTGGTCGTAGAAAGCTGTAACACGGAATCCAGCAAAAAATCCACGAAGTAAAAATACCCTTGCAGAGCGTGTGAGAGTGTAAGCCCTTGCTGATGCAGCAGTTTGCCATAAGTCAGGCCAATTTCGTAGGCAGGCTTCAACCCTGCTTCATGCCCAGGATTCGCCAGATAATCAACCAAGGTGTCCATCAGGCGCAGCCCTTGCTGGCGCATCGTTTCGCGCGTGGCGGGATTCAGCCGGTCATACCACTCCTGGGAAGCGAGATGCTGCCTGTCTCCAATTTCAAAACGGGCGCGTCCCAACGCGCTTTGGACAATCACCTGCGCGTCACCCGGCTGGATCACCCGGTGAGCGGCCAACCACTGCTGCAAGTCGGAGCGGCGAAATCGACGGTGACCGCCCGGAGTACGACGAAATGGAAGCTCTCCTTGTTCGGCCCAATTACGAATCGTGGCCGGGTGTACTCCGATGATCTGAGCCGCTTCACCCAAACTGACCCACTCTGAGAATCGTCCCATATTCAGGCTCCTGTTCTGCTGGCGATGTGATCCTGTTGAAGGAGCATCCAGAAAATTCCCCTGGCTCCGACCCTTAAGCTATATTCTAAAGCATATCGACCGGGTCGATGTCCACAATCCAACCTTCTGCCACATCCAACCGCGATAACAGGGCAGCCGGGTTGGCGCTGCGCAGCACCAGATGCCAACGGTAGAGATTATTACGCCGCGCAAAAAAACAGGGGGTCGGACCGATCATTTCAGTCGCGGTAAACTGGCCCTCAGCAATAAGTTGTTCGATCAACACTTTCGCCCGTTCGGCTTCTGATTGGGTTTGCTCTAGCGCGGAATATTGAAAGACGATCCGTGCCAACCGCCGGAAAGGCGGATACAAATGTTCGCGGCGATAGGCAATCTCTTGCTGGTAAAACGTCTGGTAATCATGCCCCGCCGCCGCCTGGATCGCATAGTGATCCGGCAAATAACTCTGCAAAATCACGCGCCCGCCCAATGCACCGCGCCCGGCCCGACCAGCCACCTGAGTCAGCAGTTGGAAGGTGCGCTCACCCGCTCGATAATCAGGCAGCCCCAGCGACGTATCCGCCGAGACGATCCCGACCAGAGTCACCTGGGGCAAATCCAGCCCTTTGGCGATCATCTGGGTTCCGACCAAAATATCGGCTTCCCCTTCGCTGAAGGTACGCAAAATGATCTCGTGAGCGTCGCGCCCGGTGGCGGTGTCCCGATCCCAACGAATGACTCGCGCGCTGGAAAACTCCTGGCGCACAGCGCTTTCAATCAGTTCGGTTCCCTGCCCAAAATGTTTGACGCGGATACTCTGGCAGTCCGGGCAAGTCTTCAAATGTTCGCGAGTATAGCCGCAGTAGTGGCAGATCAACGCTTCACGCGGGCCATGATATGTCAGCGGTGTGTTGCAGCGGGGACACAGCGCGATATAACCGCAGTCACGGCACATCACAAAGGTAGCGGTGCCGCGCCGGTTCAAAAACAGGATCGCCTGCTCTTTTTTTGACAGCACCTCATTCAGCGCGGTATGCAGCGCATGGCTGAAAATACTCCGGTTGCCCGATCGAAGTTCCTGGCGCATATCGACCACATGCACCAAAGGTAAATCGGCGCTCACGGCGTCCGCGGCATCGGTAGGATGGTAACGCGCCGTAGGGGCGTTTAGACGGCGTGCCTGTTCAGCAATCCGTTCACGGTGAGCGATCACCCGGTCTAGCAGTTCGATCAACTGGTAAGTTCCCTGCTGAGCGCGGAAATAAGTAGTCACATCGGGCGTAGCGCTGCCCAACAAAACCGTGCCGTGTGTAAGGCGCATGAGTTGAATCGCCACATCGCGGGCATGATAAGGGGGCAGCGGCAGCGGTGATGCGGGAGCTTGTTTGTAACTGTCGTCGTGTTCCTCGTCGAGGATTACCAGCCCCAGATCGGGCAGCGGCGTGAACAGCGCCGAGCGTGTGCCAACCACCACCTGAATTTCGCCCAACCGGGCACGCCGCCAGGTGTCATATCGTTCACCGGGGGATAGATCGCTGTGAACAATCGCTACCTGACCGGGAAACCGCGCCATAAATCGCCGGACGGTTTGCGGTGTCAGCGAGATTTCGGGAACCATCACTACGGCCTGCCGTCCTTGCGCTAACACTCGCTCCGCTGCGCGTAAATAAATCTCCGTTTTGCCCGAACCGGTCACCCCGTGCAGCATAAACACGCCCGACATATCCGGCGAAGGGGAAATATCTCCCCAGTGAACATTATCGATATATTCGCGGATACGATCCCAGGCTTCAGCCTGATCCGAGGTCAGCGGCGGCGGCAGCACCGGCACAAATTCGTGATCAATCAGCGGATCGCGCCAGGTTTCCGCCTCACCAAACACGATCAAACCGTCCTCCGCCAGCCGGTCCAGGTGATTGAGGTCGGTCCCGGTCTGGGCATACACGGTATTCAAGCTTACCGGCTCGTTTTCTTGCGCCAGCAGCGTCAGAATATCGAGATAGGGCTGGCCGCCGCGCAGATCGATAATACGCTGGCGGGCCTGCTCTGGGCTGATCAGCAGTTCGAGAATAGAGGGATCGCCTCGTTTTTCTTTGGGGACAATCTGCACGTCTGCCGACTCACGCAGCGTTCTTACCGGTGCTTCAGTGCAGCCCGCCGAGGCGGTGACATCGCTCAGCGCCAGCCGGTAATCCCGCGCCGCCAGCAATACCTCTAGCACATTCGCCCGGCGCGATTCCTTCCCCAGGCGTGGCGCAATATCTAACACGCGCGCTTTGGGAATCGCTAATTGCACAGTACGCACGATCTTTGGTTTGACATCAGGTGGTTCCAGAACTGGTTCACGCTGTACTATCCCGCGTTTGATCAGCCCCGCCAATGGATCGCGCCAACGCATCCGGGGCAAAGCGTGGTCAAATTGTCGACCGCGCAGCGGGCCGCGCCGTTGGAGCAGGCTGATAATCCGCTGTTGAGATGGAGTGAACGACCCCAGCGTTTCCGAGTCAACCAGCGTATATACCATGTCGCCGCGTTTCGCTAACCCTGGCGGCAGCATCAGCCACAAACACGGCCCCAGCGCCCACAGTGACTGCTCAGCTAACCATTTTGCCAGCTCGAGTTGGGCCAGAGTGACAGCGGGCAGTGGGTCCAACCGTTCGAGAATGGGCTTAGTTTCGGGGATCGGGCTTGCTTCCGACAGGGCCACTACCAACCCGGTCGTGTAGGCTGTGCCAAAGCTAATTTTCACCAGATGGCCGGGAGCAATCTGCCCGGTTAATTCGGCGGGAATATGATAATGAAAAGTCTGTTTGACCGGGCGGTTGACCGCTACTTCAGCATACATAATCGGCTAATGAGACAGCGTTTTTTGATAAAACACGGCAGCGCCATAACCGACGACCTGCTGGTAATCGCCGGTCACATCACCGGAAGTCCCATAACCAACCACCTGAGCCGCATCCGCATTCAGATCATGAGAAGCGACCATCACCGAGGCAATCGCGCCGCGCCCGCAGGCAAACCCCCTTTGATCCTCTTCGGCCTGGATCACACCCGCCGCGTCATAGGCAGCTACCGCGTCCAGCATCACGCGATCCAGTACATTGGCAACCGCTTGTGGGTAGAAATGAGAAAGATCGGAACTGGCAACCAACAACGCTTTTTGCCCTGCTAACACATCCGCCAGCGCATGACCAAGCCGCTCGGACATCGTCGTGGATTGGTCTATCAACGCCACCGGGATCAGTCGAAACTCTCCCAATATCCGCTGCAAAAACGGCAAAATGATTTCGAGGGAATGTTCTGGGTCTTTGCGAACACATCCCAATGGAACAGACTTGCCCAGCGTATCCAGGGACGCACGATCCACCGGAATCATTCCCAGCGGGGTTTGATACGCTTCGTGCGCCGACGTGACCGCCGCTGCATCATAAGGGTAATGTGATGGGCCGATCAGCGCGACGACATCAACTTCTGGGGTTTGTTGTTGCAGTGCCTTAAACGCATATCCAGCGACCGGGCCGGAATAACGAT
>JACRBK010000183.1 GCA_016234525.1 Chloroflexota bacterium | reverse complement strand
TGTGCCGGTTTGCTGCTGCCACGCATAAGCCGCCTGTTCCATTGAGATTATCGAGGGCAGGAAATACTGCGCCAGCGTGGAGGAGACCGGCGGCGGGGTGGTGCTGTAACCGTCGGGCAGGTCCGAACGGAAACGCCCGGTCATCCCGGTGGTGGCCTGCGTAGACGACACGTTAGGACGGCCCGGCAGCGATCGAGTAATGCCCTGAGTTGCCTGGGTCCCTATGACGGGCGCGGCAGGCGGTGGGGTGGTGGCATAAGGGGCGGGCCGCATGGGCATCTCTGGCGTGCCGAAGCTGTCCGACATTTCGGGCAGATCGGGTGGCATTTCCGGCAGCGATTCAGGCGGCGGCGGAGTCGCGGCGCGTATATGCGGTGCGGCATGGGCGGCGGTGGCGGCCCTCGGTGTGCCTAACAGCGGCGTGCCGTAGGAACCGGGCTGCTGATAGTTGGGGTAATAGGGCTGCTGGCGCTGGTCTGCCATCAAGGTGCGAATCTGCTGGCGAGTCAGCGGCCCGCGCAAAAACGACATCGCCCAGCGGGTGTGGATCGGGATCGCCCCGCTGCGATCATGCACGTTATGCATCACGAACACGCGCGGGTCAATCGTACTGAGCAGGCTGTCAATGTCCTGAATATTGAGGTCTGTATCCACGCTGGCCACCGTTTCCAGGCCGGTGAGCACCTTTTTTTTGTCGTTTTCGGTTTGCAGCTTGCCGATAAACCAGGTTCCCGCGTTTGCCAGCCCTTTATAATCCAGGTCGCCGGGGTTCTGAGTCGCCAGCACCAATCCCAGCCCAAAGGCGCGCGCTTGTTTGAGCAATCGCATGATCGGCTCTTTGCTCGGCGGGTTATAGGGGTGGGGCGGGAAAAAGCCGAATACTTCATCGAAATATAACAGGGCGCGCAGGCTGGTCGTTCCGCTGAGCGTGCGCATCCACGAGATCATGTTTTCGAGCAGCAGTGTCACCACAAACATACGCTCGGCGTCGTTGAGGTGCGCGATGTAAAAAATGCTGACGCGCGGTTTGCCTTCGGGGGTGTACAGCAGGCTTTGAATGTCGAGCGGCTCGCCCTGAATCCAACTCTGGAAACTGGGCGCGGCGATGATGTTGTTCAGTTCCATCGCCAGGCTAAAACGATCTTTTTCCGAGAAGAAGGTATCGACATCGAACACGCCGAGTTTGGCAAAGGGCGGTTTTTGCACATGCATGATCACTTCTTCGAGCGTCAAGTCCTGGCCGAGCCGCCATGCATACTCAAAAATGTTGGAGATCAAGACATGCTCGCGGTCTTTGAGCGGCGTGACGTTGCGGCCAATGAGCGCCAACAGCGCCGTGACGATGCCGCTGATTCGCTCGCGGTGAAATTCGTCGTCGCCGGGCTGCCAACCGCCCAGGGGAGCCTGCATCGCATCGAGGATGCTGATCGGCAGGCCCGCGTCCGAACCGGGCGTGTAGATGCTGAACCGGGCGTTTTGTTTGAAATAGCCCACGCGCTGCGACGTAATGCCCCAGCTTGCCAGCCCATCGCGCCATTTTTGCGCCGTGTCGGCGGCAAATTCGGGCGGTTCTAACCCGGCGCGGCGTGCATCGTCGACATTGATCCAGGGTTCGAAATCGGCGGGCTGCAAGTTAGGGAAGGCCAGCAGCAGGTTCGTAATGTCGCCTTTGGGATCAATAATGATCGAGGGAATGCCGTCCATCACTGCTTCTTCAAGCAAGGTGATGCACAGCCCGGTTTTGCCACTGCCGGTCATGCCGACCACAACGGCATGGGTGGTCAGGTCGCGGGAGTCATAATACACCACTTCGTCTACCAGGCGGCGCGAGATGGGATCAAACCGGCGGCCCATGTAAAACGTGGTAGGAGCTTCAATAAAGGCCATAGCAAATGCTCCTTGTCTAAAAGCCTTTTCACCAGACTAGGTTAGAGTTTAGCACGAATTTTCTAACTGTGCTGCGAAATTTTTTGACCTCACATCACTTATGAACCTTGTGCAGTTGAAGAATGTACTACATAATTAGAACATTATCCTCAATATAAAGCTGAGGATGATTGGTTATACCCCCTATTTTAAAGCGTTTTTTCTAAGGAGGCTTGAAGAGACTATGCGTAAAGGTTTTGTAGTTCTCCTCGTTGGGCTGTTGGTCATTTCCTCAGTGTTGATGACTACTGCCGGCTCAACCAAAGCGCAAGAGCCAAAAGTGTTGTATACGGCTCTGCTGCCTGGTGATGTCAAGATCGATCCCTCCCTGGCGTCGGATGCCAACTCTATCACGATGTTGAACGTGCTGTACGTCGGTCTGACGGGCCTGCACGATGAAACTGTCGCGATTGAACCCGGTGTAGCCACCGAATGGACCGTGTCGGACGATGGCCTCGTGTACACCTTCACCCTGGCACAGGGCGTCTCCTGGGTACACTATGACGCCGAAGCGGGCGAAGTAGTGCAGGTGATGGATGAAGCGGGTGCCCCGCTGACTCTCAAGGCGCAGGACTTTGTGTATGGCATCACCCGCACGCTTAATCCCAATACCGGCTCGGAATATTCGTCGGTGCTGGCTCCCTGGGTCGTCAACGGTCAGGAAAGCCTGGCGGGTGAAGCGGTGGAATTGGGCGTGAAAGCGCTGGACGATTACACCCTTGAAATCACCTCACCGCAGCCGGCGGGCTTCTTGCCCATGCTGTACGGCTTGTGGATGGCGCGTCCGCAGCTTCAGTCAGTCGTTGAAGAATTCGGCGACACCTGGACCGAAGCCGCGAACTATGTCAGCTATGGCCCCTACGCCCTCAAGTCATGGGAACACGATGTCGAAGTCACCCTCATCAAGAACCCCTTCTGGGCCGAGACCATGTACATCCCGCAGGCCAAGATCGATGAAATCAACTTCATCTATCTTGAAGAACCGGCCCAACTGACGGCCTATGAAGCGGGTGAACTCGACTGGATCGCCACTGTTCCGCTGGCCGACCTGGACCGGATGCGCGCCGAGCGTTCGGATCAATTGGTGATCGGCCCCGGCCAATGCACCTACTATTATGGTTTTAACGTTCTCAAGGATGGCGTGAGCAATGTCCACCTGCGCCGCGCGCTGTCGATGGCCGTTGATCGTGATGTGATCGTCCAGATTTTGAACGCGGGGCAGGTCCCGGCGGGCTTCTTCACGCTGCCTGCGTTGGCCGCCGCGCCACACCAGGAAGATTACCCCGATCTGGCGATCTGGAGTGATGCCGCTAAGGCTCAGGAAGAATTCCAGGCCTATCTGGCTGACGAAGGTATCACCGCCGACCAGGTCCCGCAGATCACTTTGCAGCACAACACCAGCCAGGCGCACGCGACGTTGGCCCAGGCTATCCAGCAGATGTGGAAAGACACGCTGGGTCTCGAAGTCCAGATCACGACTCAGGACTTCGCCGTTCACCAGGAAACCATGCGCTTCGACGCCCCGCAAATCTGGCGTCTGGGCTGGTGCTTCGACTATCCCGATACGCACAACTTCCTGTACGACGTGTTCCGTTTCGTGGGGCCTGACAGCAATAACCACACCAACTGGGAAAATCCCGAATTCCAGGCGCTGCTCGACGAAGCCAAGACGATGACCGACAATGCCGCGCGCGCTGAACTGTATGCCCAGGCCGAACATATCCTGGTCTACGAAGATGCCGTGATGATCCCGATCTACTACTACACCTCGATTGACCTGACACAGCCGTATGTGGTTCGCACCTACGCACAGACGGGTAACGAACGCTTCGAGAAATGGGATCTGTCCGAATAGTCGATTGATCACTTTCTAACGGGTTGCACGTAAAACAATAAACAGGGGTGCATGTCCCATGTGCCCCTGTTTATCTAAAGGAGGATTATGGCCCAATATACTGCCCGACGTTTTTTCTACTTATTGATTGTCCTGTTGATGGTATCGGCCATCACGTTTTTTATCATGCACCAGATTCCGGGCGGGCCGTTCACCCGTGAAAAGAAGCTGCACCCGACGGTTCTTAAGAATCTCAACGCCAAATATAATCTGGACGACCCCCTCTACAAACAATATACCGACTATTTGATCGATCTGTTTGTGCCTGAGATCACCACTGGCAAACATTCTGGCGATGTCACCGAAGATTTTCTGGTCAATATCGATCTGCCCTTCGGCGATAATGCCGCTCTGCGTTGGATCAACTTCGGGCCGTCGTTCAATTCGCGCACCTTGAGCGTGAACGACATTATCGAACAGCATCTTCCAATATCTGCTCAGTTAGGTCTGGGAGCGCTGCTGGTATCGATGGGCATCGGCATCCCGCTGGGGACAATTGCCGCGCTCAGGAAAAACACAGTCTATGATTATTTCAGCATGAGTACCGCCATTTTGGGGGTGTCGGTTCCGGTGATCGTGTTGGGGCCGGTTCTCAAATATGTCGTCGCGGTGGAACTGGATCTGCTGCCGAGTTCAGGGTGGGGCAGTTGGCAGCAAGCAATCATGCCCGCCTTTGCACTGGGGTTTGCGCAGTCGGCGCTGTTAGCGCGCCTGACTCGTGCCAGCCTGCTGCAAGTTCTCAACGAAGATTATATTCGCACCGCCAAGGCCAAAGGGCTGAGAGAGCGGCGTGTGGTGTTGGTCCACGCCATGAAAAACGCGATGATCCCGATCGCAACGGTGTTGGGGCCGCTGTTCGCGGCGTTGATCACGGGGACGTTTGTCACTGAAACCGTGTTCGGTATTCCCGGCCTGGGCCGTTATTTCGTGACCAGCATCACCAACCGCGATTATGCGGTGATTATGGGAACAACCTTGCTGTTTGCATTCTTTATTGTGTTGTCGAACTTCGTGGTCGATCTGACCTACGCCTGGCTCGACCCGCGCATCCGTTACGACTAAGAAAATTACGAGTAGGAAAACAGCGTATGTCTGCTTCAGAAGTTGTCGAAACCCAACCTGCGCCTGCCAGCCAGGTGGTCAGCCTGAGAACCGTCGAAAAAACACGCAGCCCCTGGATGGACGCCTGGCGGCGGCTGCGGCGCAACCGGGCAGCCCTGATCGGTTTTGTGGTGATTTCGCTCAATGTGTTAGCGGCTATTTTTGCGCCTCAGATCGCGCCGCACAGTTATACCGACCAAAATTATACGGCGCTGAATTCGGCCCCGAGCTGGATTATTGACTTATTCCCCAAAATGAAACCCCTGGGCGCAGAGGGGGGGTATGTGCGGGTGAACGATGATTATATCCTCGGCACAGACAACCTGGGGCGCGACCTGCTGACCCGTATTATTTACGGCGCGCGTGTTTCGCTTTCAGTGGCGTTTATCGGGCCGCTGGTCAGCCTGCTTGTTGGCACGATGTTCGGCATGATCGCCGGGTACGTGGGAGGCAGGGTTGATAATATCATGATGCGTATTGTAGACATCATGTATGCTTTTCCCACGCTGCTGCTGGTCATTCTGATGATGGTCTTTTTCCGGTCCAGTTTGAACCAGAGCGATCCCGGCACACTGGCTTTCCGGCTGAACGAGATCGACTCACGGACGGGCGGGATGATATTTATTTTCATCGGCATCGGCCTGACCTCGTGGATGGACACAGCGCGGCTGGCACGCGGTCAGGTGCTTTCGGTGCGCCAGAAGGAATATATTGAGGCGGCCAACTCGATTGGCGCGGATACTCCGAGCATTATTTTCCGCCATGTGCTGCCCAATATCCTGGGGCCGATTGTGGTCGCCGAGAGCCTGGCGATCCCGCGTTATATCTCGTTTGAGGCGTTTCTTAGTTTTATCGGCCTAGGAGTCAATCCGCCCACGCCCAGTTGGGGATCACTGATCGCTGAGGGATCAAATGCAATTATCAGCTATCCAAATCAAGCAATTTTCCCGGCGCTGGCGCTGTTTTTTGTAATGTTCGCTTTCAACTTCTTGGGCGATGGTCTGCGCGATGCGCTCGATCCGCGCTCGTCGAAGGAAGTGTAAGACCGGCCTCACCCCTTATCCCCCGCCCCCTCTTTCTCTGCGCAGCGGGGAAAGGGGATCAAATTACCAGACTGAGCGAATCTCCCCTCTCCACCAGCGTAGCGCAGTGGGGAGGGGATTAAGGGGTGGGGTTAAAACCGGGCGAAGCAAGCCGCGCCCCTACAAAAACCGGCTCGCTCTTACGGCGCTGGAACCAGCGTCTGGATATAGACTCCACCGTCCACAATACCCTCGATACACCACCCGCTGCGCCCGTCAGCCGTCTGGATGCGCCACCAGACCAGCCCGTCCGCGTTGATCGGGCCTTCCATCAATGTCACCGGTGATCCGCTTGGAAGCTGG
>JACRBK010000006.1 GCA_016234525.1 Chloroflexota bacterium | reverse complement strand
CCGACTTTTTGACAGCCTCGCAGGGTGGTATAGACTCTCCTTCATGAAAAAATATACTCTCCTCCTACTGACTTTTCCGCTTGCGGTGTTGATCCTGACCGGGTGCAGTGATCCTGATCCGGTCAAGGTGTATGTGACGCCTACGCCGATCATTTTGCCTTCGCCCAGCGCGACGCCGGTTGCTGCCGAGATCACGCTGGTCAACGCCCAGTCCACGCCCAGCGACATCACGCCCCAACCGACACCGCTGCCACCCCCGCCCGGTGTGAATTTTGGCCCCATCGTGGCCCCGAACTACACACCCGAACCGCTGCATACACCCCTGCCCGCAACCGTCACCGTCCAGCCGTGCCGGGTGATCATCGCGGCAGCACAGGTGTCGATCTACCAATCGCCGGATCGCGCTTCCTCGGTCATCGGGACGGCGCTGGTCCGTGAACGGCTGGTTGTCCAGCAGGTCACGACGGATGCGGCGGGTGTGATGTGGGCCAGCGCCAACGGCGGTTGGCTGCCGCTCAGCGACGCCGGGATCGAGATCGCGCAGTTGGACAGCGTGCGCGCCTGCGAAATCTTGACCGGGCGCGAACAAAATACGATGCTGATGGGTCTGCATATTATCAACGATACGGCCAACGCGGACGTGTTAGCTTTTGTGCAGCGGATGGTCCAGAGCGGACACCCACTCGGCTCAGTCAAAGGGCTGAACAGCACCGAACCGATGCTCAACCAGATCAAAGAGATGTCACCGCAGACGGTGATCATCTACCGTTCTTTGCTCAACACCAACTTCGAGGGCCTGAGCAACTGCCCGCCTAATATCTTCGACGTGCCAGACCCGATCATTACGGCACAGGATTGGATGGCGGGTCTCAAATACTATTGGGATCAGGTGGACGCCGATTATTTTGAACTGTTTAACGAATGCCCGGCCTCGATGGAGTGGATCGCGCAGTTTTCCATTGAGTCGATGCGCATCGCCAATGAGCAGGGGCGCTGCCTGCTGCTGTTTTCGTTCCCTGGCGGCAACCCAGACATGCAGTATTTTAATGATCTGCTGCCCGCCTACCAATATGCCGTCGATCACGCCTGCCAGCCGGGGCGCACTCATGGCATCGCGCTGCACGCCTGGAGCCTGGAAGATGATCGTATGGCGTCTGAATCCGATGTGTGGATCGCTTTCCGCCACCGCATTTTGTATGAACGCCTGCTGCTCACGCTGCCAGCGGCGGCTAATCTGCCTGTCTATCTCACCGAGATGGGCATCGGCGGCGGCACGTTTATGCCGCCGTGTGACACCATCGTGCGCGATGTTTTGCAGTATACTTATCAGGTAGAAGAAGACCCCTACGTAAAGGGTTTTAATGTGTGGAGTATTGGCACCGGAGCGCAGTGGTACGACATTACGCCGTGTCTGCCCGCGCTCGGTGATTCGCTGATTAGTTACTACAACAGCACGCCTTAATTTCTGCGGGGAGAGGGGAAATGGCTCAAAAACGCGATCAAAACGTATTGATCATGCATGGAATCGGCTGGGGAGATCAGGGCGAAGATTACGCCGCTCCTCTCAAAGAAAATATACGCAGAGAGTTTAAGAAGTCGATCAACGCGCTTAAACTGCCCGATATTACCTCCGGGGACATTCGCGGCCCCAAAGGGCTGCGCTTTCAGGCCGTCTATTGGTCACCGATCACCCAGGACCCCGAAGACGAACTGATCCGGCTGCTCGGCCTGGACAAGGAAGGTTATGGACCGAAGGTCTATGTCAAGCTGCGCCGCCAGATGATCGGGCTGCTGGGGGACATGATCGCGTATGAGGGTGAAGGGCATAAGGTGTACAAGGCCATTCACTCGCGTATTGATGATTACATGGAGCAGTTATTAATCGGCCTGAAGCCAGAAGGCGAATTTGATACCCCCGCCCCACTCACGCTGATCGGTCACAGCCTGGGCAGTGTGATCGCGTCGGATTATATGTGGGACAACATGAAAAAAGGAATTCCGCGTTACCATCTGGCCAATGGTAAACTGGCGCTGAAAAATATGTTCCTGCTCGGCTCTCCACTGGCGCTCTACGCCCTGCGCGATAATCCCTCTGCCGATAGAGAGACGCTCGCCGCCAGCCTGGGATCACCGCTGCAACTTGATCCTCATGGCGGCACGTGGCTGAATCTGTACGATCCTCAAGACCCCATTGGGTTCCCGCTCAAACCGATCCAGTCATACAAAGATGCGGGGATCGTCGATTATGAGGTGCGGGCGGGCCGCTTCGTATCGTCACTGACTCCCGCCAGTCACCTGGGCTATTGGCGAAGCCGCCAGGTGGCGCACATTGTGGGGCATAAACTGGCGCTGGACTGGGCCGCGATAAATTCTCCGGCGTTTGCCGATCGTTATCTGGATGAAGTGCAGCTTTTCCGCCTGCGCCTCGAAAATCGAGAACCGATCCGCCCGTAGGTGAATTAAGAACATTTTAACTTGCCATTGGCTAAACCGCCTGAATGGGAGTATTATGAGGGTCATGTCCGCACACTGCCGGGCAAGGAGAGCCTTAAACCATGTCCGATGACTCATTCAATGCCAACGAATCCTTTGAACTGTCGGATTATGACCCTCGCTGGCCGCAGTTTTTTCTCTTGGAAGCCCAACTACTCGAAGAGGCGCTGGGCGAAGACGTGATAGAGATCAACCACATCGGCAGCACGTCGGTCCCCGGTTTGCGCGCCAAGCCGATCATTGATGTGCAGATCGTGGTCGAAAGTTTTACCTCGGTTGAAGACTACGAACGCCTGTTAGGGCCGCTCGGATATCACCACCATGAGCATGAGGACGAGTCCGAACGCATTTTTATGTGGAAAGGGACGCCGCGCACGCATCATGTCCACATTGTGGAATATGCGACCTGGGAACACCAGCGCCACCTGATTTTCCGCGACTATCTGCGCATCCATCCCGACATCGCGCGCGGGTATGAGCAGGTAAAATATGAACTGGCGGTGGCGTTTAAACATAATCGCCCGGCATATACCAAAGGCAAGACGGCTTTCATTAAAACGATTATGGCGCGCGCGGTCGAAGAGATCGTAGACCCCTCGCTGCGCAAACTGATCGATGATGCCCAGCAGCAGGACAGTGATCAGTAAATCGGCTTCTGGGTTCGAGATGCGAACATCGCGTATAATCGAATTAGTGTAGTGTGTGAGAGGATTTAGCGATGACTGTCGCACAGCCCATCATGTTATTGGATGAGATCACCGATTTTCTGGCATCTAGTCCTACTCCCCAAGAAATTGCTGACTTCAGACCTTCCGCAGTCCTTGAGCGCCGGGCATTGGATTTGCTTCAGCGCAACCGCGAAAATCGGTTGTCCCTTGAGGAACGATCTGAAATGGAAGAATTTATGCGTATGGACCATTTTATGACGCTGCTTAAAGCCAAAGCCCGGCTCAAACTGGCAGGTTAAATGTGACTTACATCACCGCCGCTTTGCGGCGCGAAGTGATCGAGCGCGCCAATAACTGCTGTGAATACTGCCGGGTCAGCCAACATGATCGCGTTATGCCGTATGAAGTTGATCATGTTATTGCCGAAAAACATGGTGGCGTAACGACAACAGATAATTTGTGTTGGAGCTGTTATCTCTGCAATGGGTATAAGGGAAGTGATATTGGCTCAGTAGATTGGGATGGTTCCGGCAAACTCACTCCGCTGTTTAATCCTCGACAACAGCAATGGCCTGAACACTTTATGTTGGATACAACAACCGCTTATCTTCAACCCATAACACCAGAAGGGCGTGTTACTGTCTTTCTGTTACGCTTGAATAGTGATGAACATATCATTTCTCGACGACTGTTGATGCAGCTTGGTCTGTACCCGTGTCAATCGCCAGGATAATAAAACAAACTTATGACCTCAACCCTGCCGCTGTGTCCGAAATGTAACGCCCGGCTGCTGCCTGACGCAGCGGGTGATAAACTGTGGTGTCAATTCTGCGGGACCGATTGCGACGATCCCGCCGCGCTCAAGGCGCTCGAAACTCACCGGACCACACGCGCCGAAGAAAAAACCGCTTACCATCCCCCGTCGCGCGACTGGGATATGGACCCCGACCTGCGCGAAGGGTTAGACGATGCGTGGGACAGCATCCAGCGCCACGACCCTAAATCCGCCCGTTTTACGCTGCGTTATATG
>JACRBK010000005.1 GCA_016234525.1 Chloroflexota bacterium | reverse complement strand
GCATGGCACAGCACAAAATTGGATGTTCTACCCTGAAGCTTGCGGCCTAGCTGCTCAGCGCGATCCAAAATCGTGCCGATCTCCTGGTGATGGTCTAGCCAAAACTCAGCGAGTTGTTTCTTAACAGGATGATCATAACTTCGACGGCTCACCTCTGCCTGCAACTGCCGGGTGATCGCACTCAAAGCCGGGTGCGGGACAAAGTTTTCTTTAGGCAGCAGACTCAAAAGGTCGGGGGAGAGAGGCAGGGTATGAAATCGCTTGACGACCGCGCCAAACTCGATCCACTGGCTGTCGGATAAATCAGCCTCCAGGGCCTCGATGAAGGGGTACAAAATCAGAGTGAAGTCATCGATCTTACCCCAGCGTTCGCCGGTGATAGTCGGAAGCGGCGCGACGATCTGTTCGATCCCCTGAGCTTTGAGATAACGCGGCAGGCTGAGACTCAGCTCGTACACGGGACCGCGTTTGACCTTCAAAAAATAGGCTTGCCCATTGGCCCGCACGCGATACACGCCCGCCGCCGAATCATAACCGATCGGGAGAAATTCTAGCCCGGTGGCAGCAAGACCATAGGTACTGCTCAAACACGCGAAGATTTTTTCATCTTCGAGGCGCGGTTTTTCAAGCATCAGGCTTCCCTTATTTGGGCGGTTCGGGCGGCGGATTGACCGTCACATCCCCCAGCAGCAGGCGTTCGCCGTGCGGCTGAGAGTCGTTTGCCACGTCTAATATTTCCAGATGATTGTCGAGTATGGCGACTTCGTTGGTATACGCGCCCACCGTCAAGGCATACTGCCCCGGTGCCAGGGAATCACTCAACCAGATATACGACACCTGCGCGAAAAAATCACGATTTTGTAATTCATTCGGGATCACGTCGAGCGAATTGGCTTCGGCCCAGGGTTCGAGCAGCGGCACCCGCGACTCATTGTCTGGGTAGGCCAGCAAGTGCGCAAAAATCCCCAGATCATCAGGCAGACGGCCATCGACGCGCCAGTAACTCACCAGCACAATTGGATCAGCCCCCGCGGTGCGCGCCGCACTCAACGCGCGCGGATCGTATCCGGCAAAGGTCAGGTTGTTTTCCAGCGCGACCGGCAGCGGAACCTGCTCTTCAGAGCCGTTCTGATCGGGCATAAAAAAGGCGGGGGAGAATGTACTCCAATAACCACCCGAATCGCGCACACGCTGCTCAACATCCAGCCGCAGCACGCTGCCCTCTGGCAGCCCTTCCACCGGGATCGGCACCGCGTCCGACAGCCATTCGGCGAGTTCCGGCGGCATCTCGTCGCGGTCATTGAGTTGGGCAAACGCGAAACGCATCGGCGCGCCCGCATTTATCAGCACTAATCCGCCGCGACAGTCCGAATGGCGGATTTGCAGGCCCTCGCGGTGCATCATCAAAGGAAGAATCTGGAATGGCGATAAGCCCGCGCTGTCCGGTTCGACCAGCCGCGCCGCGCACATCGATACCGGCAGGCCGTCCGGCGTGCGATCCAGATAGGCCGCCAGTGCACCTAAGCGGGCATGGTAGGCCGTTTGGGTTTGTGGATCGTGTTTCCAGTCGTTGAACAGGTGATCGCGGGTAGCGACCAGGTTGGCGATCAGGATCAGCACTAAAATCACCGTCACGGGCTGCCACGCTTGCGCCACGCCGCGCCCGCGCAAAATCCGCCAGAGTTCGACCGCGCCGATCCCCGGCAGGAGATACACGGCGGGCAGCGCGACCAGATGGGCGCTAAAGGTAGATTCCGGCTCGACCCACGCATCGGTGATCAGCCCGGCCAGCAGCACCAGCAGCACCAGCGCGTAACGCGGCTCCCGCCAGCAGCGGATCACCCTCCCGGTTCCGATGAGCAAGAGGATCGTGGTCGCCGGGCCAAACACGGCGCTTTCGGGCAGGTTATAACTGGCGCGTGCATCCCCCTGCCAGATCACGCCGCCTATCGCGCTCAATATCCCGTTCACAACGTCGGTCAGGCTGCGCGGGCGTTCAATCCACAGCGTATACGGCTCGCTCAGGGCGATATCGCGGAAAGTGGAGATCAGATAGGGTATGGCAACAATCGTCGCCAGCGCGATGGCGAACGTCCAGGCACTCCACATGCGGCGCGAAAGCGGCTGGTGTGTAATCAGCAGGTGTCCGAAAAAGATCGCCGCGATAGGACCCAACAGCAGCCCGGTATAATGCAGATAACCGGACCCCCCAAACAACAGGGCCATCAGCGCGAACGAAAGCGTCGTGGGAGTGCGAAAGCGCATCTCTTCGCGCACATTAAAGGCATTGATCAGGCAGAGCAGCGCCAGCAGCACATAGGCCGGGACCAGCGACTCAGAGGTGGCGGAACGCGCCAGGATAATCGCGCGCAAATTGAGCGACATCGCGCCCAGGGCAATCAGCGCCACCGGCACGCCAAAAAGATGGCGAGCCAGCCGGTACAGCAGCGCGAGGGTGATCAGGCTGGTCCACAGCGGAAACAGCCTGAAACCCAGCAGGCCATCACCCACCAGTTCGGTAACCAGAGCGCTGCCAACGCCATACATTCCGGCGCGCACCTTGTGTTCCTCAACCTGATAATAAACGGCGACATCGCCCTGCCGCATTGTCTCAGTGATGCGAATGTAGGCCAGCTCAGCCTCGCTGAAACCCGGCGGCAGGCGCGTTAAATCCCACAGGCGAAAAACGGCTGCGAGCAGCAAAAAACATGTGACCAACACAAGTTCTCTACGATGGTTCAAAAAAGGTTGCTCCCACTGCGCGTAAAATATAAGTTGTTAAACCACCTGATCCACCGAAATGATCCGCATGATCTCAAAAGCATGTTCTCGCTCGTGCGCAACCATCGTTTCGATCATTTCACTCAGCGAGCCGCGCCAGGGCCAGGGAAAACGCAGCATCCCCTCAAACCGCTCGGTGGGCAGCGCCAGTAAGGCCGCTTTCATCCGCTCGCGCACAGCGTGGAGATCGTCCAAAATGTGTTGGTACGTGTGATCACGCCGTCGCTTAAAATCGTGGTGGTTAACCGCTTCAAAACTCTCGAATTCCGCGATAGTGTATATCCTGCCTTCTTTCAAAGCAAGAAGCCAGGCAGCGGCTTCTTCTTCCCAAAAAACAATATGCCCAACCAGGTCTTTGACCTGCCACCCACTGTCCGGGTGGATTACCTGCTCGGCTTTGACCTGAGACAGGATGAGCAGGGTATCTTTGCGGGTTTGATCCAGCAGTTGAATCAAACGGCGTTTTTCCACGTCCATTTCGTAGGGCTGCATGATCGTATCCCTTCCTGATTATCCGCCCGATATTCCCCGGCGGCCTGGACGATCAATGGTTCCCCGACTTGTCAGGAGGTGGCGGCCAAAATGTGGCGAGTATGCTCGATCAAAGCCGGGTCGAACGCTTCCCCATGAGAGGGAATCAATACCTCGACATCGAACGACGCGATCCGGTCGACGGCTCCTGGCCAGGAGGCGAGATCGGCATCCGACGTATTGCCGACCGTGTCTCCGGTCAAGATCATACACCCGCCGAACAGCAGTTTGCGGGCCGGAAAATAGACCACGACATTATCCTGCGAGTGTGCCGCGCCCGGAAAAACAACCTGCACGGTTTCATACCCTAATTGTAGTTCCACTCCGGCTTCTAACTCAAATATGTGATCCGGCGCGACATAGGGAATCACCTCATGCGCCGCGTAATAGTCCCGATTCTCGGCTCCCGGCAGCCAGCTTAACATTAACTGGCGGGTCTGTTCGCCGCGTTCCTCCAACAATTGCGCCGTCAGATCGGAGCCATAAACGGGAATCCCCGCCGCGATCAGGGTGCTGTTGCCGCCGAGCCGGTCCACATGAAAATGGGTGTTGATCGCGGTAATCTGGCGTGGGCCGAAGCGTTCCGCGAGCCAATCTAACAGCGTTTGGGTAGCTTCGGGCGTGTAGGGTGTATCAACCATCACCAACTCGGACTCCGAGACTTCGACTACGAGCGAGTTAGACGGCCAGGGAAATTCGTGGGTCACGACCACCACACCCGGCTGAAGCTCGCGCACATACAGATTATCTCCGATCTCGCGGCGCGCTGTGGGGGTGGGTG
>JACRBK010000187.1 GCA_016234525.1 Chloroflexota bacterium | reverse complement strand
CGCGCCTTTGGGGCCGTAAAATTTGTGGGAAGACAATGAGAGCATATCCACACCGAGCGCCGCCGTATCCAGGCTGGTATGTCCTGGCGACTGCACCGCGTCCGTATGGAAGATCGCGCCGAATTCGTGCGCGACGGCGGCACATTCCGCCAGGGAATTGATCGTGCCGATCTCGTTGTGGGCATGGATCAAACTGACCAGCGTGATCCCATTGGGAGGCAGGCTGCGCAGCAGATCGCGCAGATCGTCCGGCGATACCATGCCCTCATGATCGACCGGCAGCAGGCGCAGCCCGGTGTCCAGCGTTTCGACCAGTTGGCGCGCGGTAGCTGCGATGGCGGCGTGTTCAATCGGGCCAGTGATCAAAGTAAATGGGCGGTGATGCGCGCGGGCATATTGTGCGGGGCCACGCAGCGCCAGATTATCACTTTCTGTCCCGCCGCTGGTAAAGATCACTTCACCGGGGGCGCAGTTCAGCCAGTGCGCCACCGTGTCCCGCGCCGCGTCGATCCCGTGTTCCGAAGCGTGACCCTGACCGTGCATGGCTTTCGAATTGCCGTAGATGTCGCTAAAATAGGGCAGCATCGCCTCTAATACGCGCGCGTCCACCGGGGTGCTCGCGCTGTGGTCCAGGTAGATGGTTTGCATGATCTGGCCCGCCAATTTCTATTATCTTGATGTAGTATATTGGCAAATTGTAACGCAGTTGGGTGGTTTTGCCAGGGTAAAATTCTTTTGTAGGGGGGGCCGCTTGCCGCGCCCGGCGTTTTGGTGGGCGCTATTTGTCATGTTTAGAGATTAATATTTTGTGCGTTACGTCACAAGCGTGCAATTTGACAGCCTGTGGCGTGACTTCTCTCTGTGGCAGGTTCGGGCCCAGAGGGTATAATCGCCGCTGGTTTGAGCGATGGAAAAATTGCTGCGTCTCCGCTGACATCATCATTCGAGTGCTTGCGAAAACGGACATCAAAATGCCTGTTTTGTTTAGCCTGCCTTTTCTGGGAGTATGTAATGCTTGAGGGATTTTTTAAACCTACTGCTGTAGCGCTTGTTGGGGCCAGTGATACCCCCGGCAAGCTGGGATACACCGTGCTGGTGAACCTGATTGAAGCCGGTTTTAAAGGGGCGATTTATCCGATCAACCCTAAATCTGCCGAAATTATGGGACACAAAGCCTATCCATCCGTGATGGACCTGCCCGAAGTGCCTCAATTGGCCGTGATCGTGATCCCCTACAATCATGTGCCGGGCGCGCTGCGCGAGTGCGGTGAAAAAGGGATCAAGTCGGTCGTGATTATCAGCGCCGGGTTCCGCGAAGCTGGTGTTGAGGGTCTTGAGCGTGAAATGGAAGTGATCGAGATCGCCAAGAAGTTCGGGATGCGGTTTATTGGCCCGAACGTGTTAGGCATTATCGACACCTTCACCCCGCTAAATGTGACCTTCGCCGCCGGGACGCCGCCCCAAGGCAACATTGCGTTTATGTCGCAGTCGGGCGCGCTGCAAACCGCGATCATCGACTGGTCGCTGGCCGCGCAAGACCTGGGCTTCAGCAAGTTTGTCAGCCTGGGCAACAAGGCCGACATCAGCGAAACTGACCTGATGCTCGCTTTTGTAGACGACCCCGAAAGCCGCGTGATCCTGGCCTACATTGAAGGGCTGCCCAAGGGCGCAGAATTTGTCAAGGTGGCGCGCGAAGTCACCCGCAAAAAACCGATTCTGGTTCTCAAAAGCGGCGTGACCGATGCCGGTTCCCGCGCTGTGTCGAGCCATACCGGCTCGTTGGCCGGTTCAGAACGCGCTTATGATGCCGCTTTTTATCAGTCGGGCGTGCTGCGTATGGACTCGCTGGAACAACTTTTTGACGCGGGGCGCGCGTTTGCGAACCAACCGCTGCTCAAAGGCGACCGGATCGCTATTGTGACCAATGCGGGCGGGCCGGGCATTTTGGCGACCGATACGCTGGAACGCGCTGGAATGCGCCTGGCAAAGTTCGATGCTGAGACAATCAAGAAGATCAAAGCTGTGCTGCCCGAAGCTGCCAGCGCCGCTAACCCGGTGGATGTGCTGGGGGATGCTCGCAGTGACCGTTATGCTGCTGCGATGGAACTGGTCGCCGCTGACCCGAACGTAGACGGGATGATCTGCATTGTTACGCCGCAGGCCATGACCGAAATCGTAGAAACGGCCAACGCTATCGGCCAGCTCAGCCAGCGGTTTGACAAACCCCTGTTGGGCGCTTTTATGGGCGAAGAACGCGCGAAAGCCGGTGTCGATATTCTCGCCAGCTACAATATCCCGAACTACCGATTCCCCGAACATGCCGCGCATTCATTAGCCGCGATGCGTGATTATATCCAGGCGCGTGACCGCAAAGAACGCACGATTGTGACGTTCGACGTTGATAAGGCCGCTGTTCAAAAAGTGATTGACCGGGCGCGCAAAGAAGGCCGTGTTAGCGTGGGCGAAACCGAAGCGCGTGATGTGGCGCAGGCCTATGGGCTGCGGCTGCCGAACAGCCGGCTCGCCACGACCGCTGACGAAGCCGTGAAGATCGCGTCTGAGATCGGCTACCCGGTGGTGCTGAAGATCGCCAGCCCTGATATTTTGCACAAAACCGACGTGGGCGGCGTGAAAGTCAACCTGAGCAATGCACCTGACGTGCGTGACGCTTTTGACCTCATCATCTACCGCGCCACCCGTTATGTTCCCGATGCGCGCATATGGGGCTGCCTGGTGCAGGAGATGGTTCCCACGGGTGGAATCGAAGTGCTGGTCGGCATGAGCAAAGATCCGCAGTTCGGCCCGCTGGTCACCTTCGGGTTGGGCGGTATTTTGGTCGAGGTTCTCAAAGATGTTACCTTCCGCGTCGCGCCGTTCGGGCGTGAAGACGCCGAAGAAATGCTCGAAGAAATTCGGGCGCGGGCGCTGCTGGCGGGTGTGCGTGGTCGTCCCCCGGCGGACCGTGAAGCGATGATCGATACGCTGCTGCGCATCAACCAGCTTGTCACCGATTTCCCTGAAATCGTCGAAATGGACATCAACCCCTTGATGGTTTACGAAAAGGGGCAGGGGGCTGTGGCGCTCGATATTCGCCTGGTCCTTAAAGGTTAGGCGCGCCGTCTGGACTGTTATAGGCTAACGCCGTTAAAATGGGGATAGAATGATGGTAGGGGCAGTTCATGGCCCCTACCCAGGGTTCGTAATCTATTGAATGGGCGTTACCTACTAGATAAGCTTAAAGGACAGTACATTATGAAGAGCCTGTATATCACTTCGGTGAGTACGTTTTCTGGTAAAACGGCGCTGATCTTGGGTCTGGGGCTGCGGATGCAGGCCGCCGGACTTAAGGTCGGTTATCTCAAACCCGTCAGTATGCAGCCCGCCCGTGCCGGGGGCCGCATCCTCGACGAAGATGCCGATTTTGTGCGGCGTTCACTGGGCCTGGACACTCCACCCTGGGAACTCGCCCCGATTGTTATTGACACTGAACTGCTGCAATCGGTCATGAATGGCACGCAGGAACGCGATCTGCTCGCGGTCATCAAAAATGCGTGTGATGCGACGGTCGAGGCGCATGATGTGGTGCTGCTGGAAGGTGGTTCCAGTATGCGTGAAGGTTACGCGGTGGGGCTGAATACCCTCAACGTCGTAGAACACCTTCAGGTTCCCGTGTTGAGCGTGGTCAGTTATTCGTCTGAGCAGTGCATGGCGGGTATGTGTACTCTGGACGATGCGTTGGCCGCCAAGCGCCGCCTGGGCGAGCGTCTGATCGGCATCGTGATCAACACCGTCCCGCGTGAAGATATGCAGTATGTCCGCGAACATATCGTGCCTTTCCTGCAAAAAGAAGGCGTGCGCGTGTTTGGCGTACTGCCGTTTGACCCGTATCTGCGCGCGCTGAGCGTGGGCGAAATGATTGACCGGTTGGGCGCGAAAGTGCTGACCGGCTCGCACCTGCGCGAACGCCTGGTGGAGCATATGAGCGTCGGTGCGATGACGGTTGAATCGGCTATGCCGCGTTTCCGCCGCCAATTGAACAAAGCCGTCTTTACCGGTGGTGATCGCACAGATATTCAGGCGGCTGCGCTCGAAACCTCGACCACCTGCCTGGTGCTGACCGGCAATTTGCAGCCGACTTCGACGATCCTCAAACGCGCCGAAGAACAGAATGTTGCCGTGCTGCTGGTCGCTGACAACACGCTCGAAGCGGTGGAAAAAGTTGAAGGCGTTTTTGGCCGCACCAGCCTGGCCCAGCCCGAAAAACTCAGCCGTTTCCAGGCGATGCTCTCCGAGCATTTGGATTACGCCGGGCTGCTTCAGGTCTTAGAACTGGCACACCCGTAATTCAGTGAAGAAACAGTCAATCAGGGCACAATCGTAGGGGCAGGGCTTGCCCTGCCCTGGGCGACGCAAACCCCTACAAAAAGATGCTGCCAACTTTGATTGTTTCATCCATAATAGCTACCGGGGCGCGGTAACGATGCGCCCCAATTTTCAACACTGTTTTTGCTGAAAGCTGAGAGCTTATTTCACAGGAGAGCTTTAAAATGTCTATTATCGAAGATGTAATCGGTCGTGAAGTTCTCGATTCACGCGGTAACCCGACAGTAGAAGTTGAAATCTGGCTCGAAGACGGCAGCATGGGCCGCGTGATCGTCCCCAGTGGGGCCAGCACCGGCGAATATGAAGCCGTTGAACTGCGTGATGGCGACAAAAAACGCTATGGCGGCAAGGGCGTTTTGCAGGCCGTCGATAACGTCAACAACGAAATCGCCGACGCGCTGTTGGGCTGGGAAGCGATTGACCAGAAGGGCATCGATGAAATGTTGATCGGCCTGGATGGCACCGCGAACAAAGGCCGTCTGGGCGCGAACGCGATCTTGGGTGCGTCGTTGGCGGTTGCCAAAGCGGCTTCTATCAGCGTGGGACTGCCCCTCTACCGCTATCTGGGCGGCGTGTATGCGCATACGCTGCCCGTCCCGATGATGAATATCCTCAACGGCGGCAAACACGCGCCGGATGGCCCGGACTTCCAGGAATTTATGGTCATGCCCGTTGGCGCTGAGAGCTTCCGCGAAGCCCTGCGCTGGTGCGCCGAGATTTATCAGAGCCTCAAGAAAGTGCTGTCGAGCAAGGGCCTTGTGACCACTATCGGTGATGAAGGCGGTTTCGCGCCCACGCTGCCCAGCAACGCCGGGGCCATCGAAGTGATCCTCGAAGCGATTGAAAAAGCCGGTTACAAAGCGGGCAGTGATGTCTTTATCGCCCTCGATCCGGCGGTTTCCGAAATTTATAAGGACGGAAAATACGTCCTGGCAAAAGAAGGCCGCAGCCTGACCGGGGCCGAAATGGTCGATTTCTGGGCTGACTGGATGAAGAAATACCCGATCATCTCGCTCGAAGATGGCCTGGATCAGAACGATTGGGAACATTGGGTCATGCTGACCAAAAAAGTGGGCGATAAAGTCCAGTTGGTCGGTGACGATCTGCTCGTGACCAACCCAGAGCGCGTACAGAGAGCGATCAAAGAGCACGCTTGCAACAGCCTGCTGTGTAAGGTGAACCAGATCGGCACGCTAACCGAAGCGATTGCAGCCACACACCTGAGCCAGATTAATAACTGGACAGTGGTCACCAGCCACCGCAGCGGTGAAAGCGAAGACTCGACCATCGCGGATCTGTCCGTCGCGCTCAACATGGGCCAGATCAAAACCGGCGCGCCCGCCCGTTCGGACCGGATCGCCAAGTACAACCAACTGCTGCGCATCGAAGAAGAACTCGGCTCGTCGGCGGTGTACGCGGGCAAAAACGCCTACCCGAACCTCAAGCGCAAGCTGTAAGTCGATTATCGGAAATTAGCCCCACCCCTTGATCCCCTCCCCACTGCGCTGCGCTAGTGGAGAGGGGGAAAACCGGGCGCAGCGGCGCCGCGCTCCTAAGCAAGCCAAAACTCCCCCTTTCTCTGCGCAGCGGGGAAAGGAGGAGCGATGCGCAGCATCGACGGGGGATAGGGGTAAATTTACAAGGTACAGACTGATGAGTTAAAACGTGCCTGGGAAATGTGATTTCACCCTTCCCAGGCACTTTAGTTGAAAGCGCAGGAAAAAACACCATGATCAGAACCCTTGAACACCGCAAACGCACTAAAATTGTGGCGACCATTGGCCCCGCCTCGCAGGATATTGGGATGCTGCGAGCGATGATCCGCGCCGGGATGGACGTGGCGCGCATCAATTTCAGTCATGGCGAACACGAGACGCACGCCCGCAATATCGCCAATATCCGCCTGGTGGCCAACCAGGAAAATGCTGTGGTGGCGATTCTGGCCGATCTGCCGGGGCCGAAACTGCGCCTGGGGAATCTGGTCCAGGTGCCGCTCGAACTGACCGCCGGGGATCATGTGACGCTGACGGCGCGCAAAGACCTGGACCCCGAACAGCCGTTTGTGGTTCCCTTTGATCACCAGGACGTATTGACCGAAATGCAGGTCGGGGACCGGCTGCTGTTGGACGACGGTCAGCTTGAATTTGTGGTGAGCAGCAAGCCCGGCGCGGACGTGGTGTGCGATGTAATCAACGGCGGCCTGCTCTCGTCCCACAAAGGGGTGAGCGCCCCCGATACCAAACTCAGCATGTCGTCTATCACCGAAGAGGACCGCGAACACGTCAAGTTTGCCATCGAGCAGGGTGTAGATTATCTGGCGCTGTCGTTTGTGCGCACAGCGGACGACATCCGCGAATTACGCTGGTTGATGCGGCACCTAAAAGGTGATGTGGCGTTGATCGCCAAGATCGAAAAAGCCGAGGCCATCGTCAATTTTGACGCGATTCTTGAAGCGTCTGACGGGATCATGGTGGCGCGTGGTGATCTAGGAGTCGAGACACCTGCCGAGCATGTGCCGGTCCATCAGAAAAATATCATCCGCCGCTGCAACGAAGCGGGCAAACCGGTGATCACCGCTACGCAGATGTTGCAGAGTATGATCGACAATCCACGCCCGACCCGCGCCGAATCGACCGACGTGGCGAACGCGATCATCGACGGAACCGATGCAGTGATGCTCTCCGGCGAAACGGCGGTGGGCAAATACCCGCTGCAATCTATCGAGATGATGGTCAAGATCGCCCAGAACGCCGAGCAGTATCTACGCGAACACGAAGAACTGCACCCGGTCAAACTGAGCGCGGATGCTTTGCAAGACCCCAAACTGCGCACCGTTCCCGCCGCGATCAGCCATGTGACGGCAGGCGTCGCGCGTATGTTGGATGCGCGGTTGATTGTGGCAAGCACCTGGTCAGGCTATACCGCGCAGCGGGTGGCGCGCGTGCGTCCTAGCACGCCGATCCTGGCGGTGACGCCCAATGCAATTACCTACCGGCGGTTGGCGCTGGTGTGGGGCGTTCAGCCGGTCATGGTGGAGGAATTCGCGACCATTGACGAGATGATTGAAGTCGTAACCCAAACCGCTCAAGATGAAGACCTGGTCAAACAAGGCGATCTGATGGTGATTATCGGCGGGGTGCCGTTCGGCGTGGGTAGCCAGACCAATTTCTTGAAGGTGCTGGCGGTGGGCGAAACCGGCCAGACGCCCGCGTAAGCTCATCCATCTATGGCATCCTTAGTTGATATTGCCTACAACGTCCTCTCCCCCATTTTTATCATTGTGGGGATTTCGGTGCTGGTCTACCGCAAATTCGACATCGATTCGCGCAGCCTGTCGCGCCTGGTGATCTATCTGTTCACCCCGTTCACCATCTTCGAAGGGATCGCTTATACCGATCTGAGCGGGGGAGAAGCGGTGCGGCTGGTGACCGTGGCTATCGTGTCTTCGATCATCGTCGCGTTTATCGCGTGGCGTGTGGCACGCATAGCAGGGTTTGATCCCCGGCTGCAAAGCGCCTTTATGCTCAGCGCCACTCTGATCAACGCGGGCAATTACGGCCTCCCGGTCAACCGTTTTGCGTTTGGGTCCGAAGGCGAAGAACGCGCCCTGATCTACTTTGTCGGGACGGTGATTGTTTCCTATACGCTGGGGGTGTTCCTGGCCTCGCGAGGGACGGTTTCGACCCGGCGCGCTATCCTGAATGTGTTTACGATTCCGCTGCCGTACATGGTCGTGTTGGGATTGATCGTCAACCTGGGCCGCATTGATCTGCCCGTGCCGGTAGATCGTTCGGTGGCGCTGCTGAGCGATGCAACGATTCCCTGTATGCTGGTCATTTTGGGGATTCAGCTTTCTCAGGCGTCGATCAAGGGGCGTTTCAGCGCGATGCTGATGGCGTCCGGCATCCGCTTGATCGTTTCTCCGCTGATCGCGCTGGG
>JACRBK010000186.1 GCA_016234525.1 Chloroflexota bacterium | reverse complement strand
TCGTTTGAGCCGGACCACGCCCACCTGCCCGATCTCCCCACTCATGACGATCTCTTTCGCCTGAGCATATTCGGGGAAAAAGCGCACGACATGCGCCACCAACAATTTTACGCCCGCCTTTTGGCAGGCGGCGATCATCTCTGCGGCCTGCTGCGGGGTGCGCGCGAGTGGTTTTTCGCACACGATATGTTTGCCTGCCGCCGCCGCCGCGAGGACCTGCTCGTGATGACGGTGGGTCGGCGTGCAGATGTCGACCACATCCACCGCCCGGAACAGTTCATCCAGATCATCGATGATGTCTGCGCCCACCTTCCCGGCCAGTTTTTCCGCCTGTTCGCGGCTCTTTGAATGGATGGCGACAAGTTTGGCCGGAGTTTGTACCCAGCCGGAGGCGTGGAATTCGCCCATCATCCCGGCTCCAATCAGCCCTACTCGTAACACGTTTGGCTCTCCTTGAAAAGTAAATAGTGGTTAAATTTTAGTTGATAGCTACCGCTGTTAGTGCGCGGCGGGCAGAGTAAAACTGAAGGTGCTGCCCCGCCCCAATTCGCTCTCGACCAAGATGATGCCGCCCATTAACTCGACCAGCTTTTTGGTGATGGCTAAGCCCATGCCCGTCCCGCCATACACACGGGTGCTGCTGCCATCCGCCTGCCGGAATTCGTCGAAAATAATAAGTTGATCGGTGGGGCTGATGCCAATGCCGGTATCGGCCACGCTCGTTTCGACAAAACGAAGGCCGTTCTGGTTTACCTCGCGCACTGTCACGGTGATCCCGCCCTCATGGGTAAACTTAACGGCATTACTGAGCAGGTTGATCACCACCTGATGCAGCCGTTCAGGATCAGCCTGGATGCGCGGCAGATCGTCGGGCATGTTCAGCGTCAAATTCAGACTTTTGGCGCTGATACTGGCTTCGATGGTTTGCAGCGCCGTCAAAATCACATTCCGCATCCCTAAAATTTCCATATGAAGTTTCATGCGCCCCGCGTCAATCCGCGAGAGATCAAGCAGGTCATCGATCAGCGCCAGCAGGTGATAGGCGTTCGACTGAATACGTTCCATCCGGTTCGACTGCTGCTCCGAAAGTTGGCCGTACAGCCCGTCCATCAGCGTCTCGGTAAAGCCGATAATACTGTTCATCGGGGTGCGCAGTTCGTGGCTGATGGTGGCGAGAAATTGGGTACGCAGCCGGTTAGCCTCGGCCAACTGATCGGCATGGGCTTTAAGCTGTTGGAACAACAAAGCGTTATCCACTGCGACAGTCGCTTGAGCTACCAGCGTGCGGGCAAGCTGCATATCATCAGGCGAGAAACGCCGCCCCGGCATATCATCCACCCAATCGACCACCCCCAACACACGATCCCCGGCAATCATCGGCACGATCAACTGGCTCACCATGCCGATCCGCTCCAACAGTTCACGCGCGGCGGGCGGCGTGCCGGGATCGTTCAGATAAACCGTCGCGGGCTGATGAGTCTTGATCGCCTGACTGATGGTATGATGTTCAGCAAGCGGCAGATAATTCCCCGTGAGGAGGGGCATATCCAGGTGGGGATGATCGGGGGTGCGGTAGTCGGCGGCGACCCGTACCGCGTCATGTTCTTGTTCATAATAAGCCACCACGCAGCCCGCCGTACTGATGGCGTGGTTCATCCGCTGCACCAGGGTTTCGGACAGTTCGCGGTAATCGAGAATCGCCGCGAGCGTCTGCCCGATCTGGTGGACGACACTTTGTTCCATCAGGCGGCGCTGCGCCTGTTTGTAAAACTCGGCATTTTCCAGCGTGGTGCTGACCTGGATGGCGAGCATTTCCAGCGCATCCCGTTCGATCTCAGTAAATACGTTCAGATCGGTAGACAGCAGGCAGATCAGACCAATTGAATCATCGGCGCGGCGCAGCGGGGTGATCAGCGCGCTTTGCAGGCGGCGCGGCTGGTAGAGCGCGGGATAATCGGCATCTTCGCGTAGATCGGCGGCGATCTGTGACTCCCCGCTGCGAATCGCCTGCCCGATCACCCCCTGGCCCAGCGGGATTAATCGTTCGGATTCCAGCAGCAAGGACGGCGAATGGGCCGCACTGGCCGCCGCTTGCAGCAGCGGTTGATCAGCGGTCAGCAGCAGCAAATAGACCGCATGACAGCCAAAAACGGTATGAATGCGGTGGGCGGCAGCGTCGAGCAGTGCTCCCGGATCGAGCGTAGCGGAGAGTTCGTGGCTGATCCCATTGATCTGGCCGAGCAGATCGGCGCGGCGGCGCTCGGCAGCCAGCGTTTGGGCGCTGCTCAGGCTGACCGCCAGTTGGTTAGCAACCGCCTGAAGCAGTTCAAGCTGATCCGCCGAAAATTCCGCCTCGCAGACTTTCGCCACTTCCAGCACGCCCAAGGTACGGCTGCGCGTGTTGAGCGGGCAGGCAACCAGGTTATACTGTTCGGTCACGCCAGAAAACGTTGTACACGGTTCTTGATAGGAAGTGCCGGTATGGTAAGCATCGACGACGTGGTTTAAACCATCCAGCGGCCAGGACTCGACTGGCCACCGCTGCGCCACCCCGCCCCGCGATGGCAGATGAATCACCAGCCGGTACGCGGCATAATCCGGCAGCCATAATTGTGTCCCCGCACAATCGAGCAGGCCCAGCGTCTCGCGCAGCGCATTCACCAACATCTCGTTAATATCCAGCGTGGCGCTGGTGATCATCGCCAAACGCTGTAACCCTTGCACGGTGCGCCTCAGATCCACAAGCGCCTGATCGATCATTCGTACCCACTCCCCGCTGATGGTTGGTAAAACCCTGACGACGCCTAATTCTACACCATTTCCGGCGGGAACATATCCTTATATCGTTGGATACTTTGCAGAATCACCTGGCGCGCGGCTTCGGCATTCTCCCAGCCTTGTGTGGTCACTTCGATGCCCTGAAGCTGCTTATAAATTTGGAAAAAGTGAGCGACCTCATTGAGGAAATGTTTGGGAACGTCGCCCATGTCCTTGTAGTCATCGAAGATCGGATCAGTGGCAGGCACCGCCAGAATTTTATCATCCGGGTCGCCGCGATCAATCATATGGAATACGGCCACCGGGCGCGCTTCGATCACACACCCGGCAAACGTCGGTTCGTTGACCATCACCAAAATATCCAGCGGATCGCCGTCTTCGGCATAGGTTTGCGGGACCAGACCGTAATCACTCGGATAGTGAACCGGGCTGTATAACACACGATCCAATTTAATCACGCCCGCTTTTTTGCTGTATTCATATTTGTTGCGGCTCCCCTTGGGAATCTCGACCAGGCAGTAGACAGTGTTCGGGACATGGGGGCCAGAGGGGAGACGATGCCAGAGATTGATACCCATCGAGTTATCCTCGTTTGATCCATCCAACTAACCGCCGGGACTGCCCCGGCGGATTGGTTCATTCCATATTGTAGCTGAATTTTAAACGGGCTGCGTTATCTGGTAGAGGAAGGGCGCAGCGTATCCGAGGAATCGTCGGGGGACGATGGCGCATCCGAAGGGGCCGAACGGACCGGCTCGGACGCATGAAGATTCGGCGGCGGACCGGCCTCACCGGCCAGTACATCCAGGCGCAGCACCGCATCAGGATCAAAAAACGTCTGCCCGCATACATCGCAGCGCCAGGCGATAGTATTCGGCGCGTGGATCAAGGTATTCTCATACAACTGGATATAAGTAGCCCTGGTCAGCTTCATACGCCCGACCCCACAGCGGGGACAGGTGATCGATAAGGTCAGGTCTTCGGGATTCATCGACAATTAGTAACCCCAATCCGGCTGGTAAGGAAAAGAAGTCACAGTCGGAACCGGCGACGGCAGGTAAAACAGGTTATCCGTTGGGATCGGCGGCGTCGCGGTAGGGGTAGGGCTGGGCGTGTAGGTTGGGGTAATCGTCGGCAGCGGTGCGCCTTGCCCATCAAACTTCCAATGGCTGATCAGCCCCCAATCGGGCGGCGGCCAATAACGCACAAACGCCCGCCCGACAATATACTTACGATCCACCGGGCCGAAATCCTGCGAGTCTTTGCTGGCTCCCCGGTTATCGCCCAGCACAAAATACTCGTGGGGGCCGACCACCCATTCGCCATCACACGATTTGCCCCGGCAGAAGTTCTCGATATAGGGTTCTTCGATCAACCGGCCATCAATATAGACTCGCCCATCCTGGATCGTGACGGTTTCACCGGGCAGGCCGATGATCCGTTTGATAAAGTCGCGGTCCGATTGCAGCGGGTAATGGAACACCACCACGTCACCACGCCGCGGATCGCCCAAAATGTAGGACAAGCGGCTGACGATGATAAACTGATCGGTGGTGAAATTAGGTAACATACTGTGACCATCTACCACGAAACGCGCCGTCGCCAGGTTGACGAAAGCGTAGATCGCAGCGATGAGCAGCACAGTTTCGAGCATCTCGCGGGCAAACGAACGCCCCTGGCGAATGTTGGGCCGGGGAAAGTCATTCGCTGTTTCAGCTTCCGGGAGATCAACATCAGGAGATACTGGCGGGTAAGATGTGGTCAAGGTTTACGACTCTTTAGCTTTACACTGATCCTCAATAATGGGTTGACTATAACGCAGCCGGGGGGTGGGTGCAATACCGATTATCGCAGCCCTGGCAGGGGCCGCACCGATACCCGGTAGGCCCCCGCGTGAATCGTTCCGATCACGAACAGCGTCGCGCCGCCCCACAGCCCGACCAGCGCCACCCCTGCCAAAATCGTATAGGCTACCGCGCCATCATGCGCCGCCGACACGTCATCGGGATCAGCTTCGGTCTGGCTGAAACGCTCCTCGAACAAGGTCACCGCCGGATAGGCTTCGCGCAGCGCGGCCTGATAACGTTCTTGCGACAGCACCGCGCCCGCCGCCAAACCGAGCAGCACGGTCAGCACCAGGCAAAAGACAAAGATCAACAGGCCGAACCATGCCCAGCGTTTGCCGCCGCGCACGCGCCGAAGGCGATGATGCGCCGCGCCGGGGCCATCTTCATCCAGGCGGCCCGCTGCATCCACGCTGAGATAGACTTTATCGGCGCGGAAAAAACTCGTGATGATCAGCAAAAAATACCACAACACGCCGACAACCGTGATCAAGGCCAGCATCCAGCCGCCGACGCTGAGCGTTTTGCCGTGAGACAGAATCGCTTCTTGCGGGTGCTGAGAATCCAGCCACCGGTAGCCGCCGCGCCGGTATTCTTCGATGCGCTGCTGTAAGATCGCCGCCGGGGCGGGCGCGCCGTAAGCGTATCCGGGCGGCGCAGCATACATCGGGGCGGGCGGCGGCAAAATGGTGGGCGGCGGAGTCACGGCGGGCAGCGAAGGCGTGCGCGGCGCGGTCGGCGGCGCAAACTCTCCTGGCGGCGCAAGAACAGGCGGCGCAAAAACAGGTCGCGCGGGAGTGCGCGGCGAGGCCGAGGGCAGCGATGGGCCGGGCGGCACTGCAACTATTTCATCAATGATCGGAATCCCCTGAGTCGGCATTTCGCTGGGATCGTTTGGGCGTAGATCGGTATCGGCTTCTGGGCCTGATTCCGCCGGAGAACCAGACCTCACTGCCGGTTCTTCTTCCTCAGGATGAGGGAGAAAATCGCCGAACTCCAGCGACGGCACGACGGACGGCATCGTGTCTTCGATCCCTACCCCTGATCCGTTCTGAGTTGAGTCAAGGGACTCACTTTCTGGATCGCTCTCCTCGGTGTAGAGAGACTCACTCTCTGGCTCTTGTTGCACTTCGTCGAAAGATTCACCCTCTGATTGCTCATCAACAGCCTCACCCCCTGGCTCCCTCTCCACTGCGTAGAGAGTGGGAAACGGTTCAGCGTTTAGCCCTTCTCCATTCAATGAGTCGGGTATGAGACTCACCGCATCGCCATTGTCCCGATCAACCACCTCCGGCAGCAGCGTGGTGGGCTCCTGAGATCGATCAGGCGCGGGCGAAGAATCCAGCACAAAATCACAGCGCGGGCAAATATTGTCGCCGGTCATCACATATGCGCCGCAGTTCGGGCAGCGCTGCAAGTCGTTGTTCAAGGGATTCGTCCTCAGTGGCTCAATGCATCGCAAGTATCATTGTACACATCCTGCGCCACTTTGATGGACCCCTGACCCATGATCAGCAGACGGCTGCCCGGCGCTCAGACCAGCGTCCACGAAAAAAGCGAGCAAAAACAGGGCGAGGCTATGCACTTTTACGATTTAATCAGGTGATGCAGCTAAAAGCAGGGCGCAGCAAGCCGCGCCCCTACACAAAACCTGCTCGGCTGCGGCAGGGGGCTGAGGTCGCTTTTAAGTTCCGTGACCAGAGGGGTACGTACAAATTACCTACCCGGATCAGGTCGCACAAGCGGGTATTATGCAAGCACACATCTTTAAAACAGTGTATGATTGGCTCAGCATCGAGCCGTAATGTGTTGGGGTAGAGACGCAGCGGCGCGGCGTTCAGCAGGTCCATCAGCCGGAGGCACGAGGAAACTACCGTGAGTAATCAGCAAGTCACCGTCTTGGTCGCCGATGACGGGCGCGAAATCCGTGAATTTGTGGTGAATTCTATCCTCAGACCGAACGGATTTATCCCTCTGATTGCGCGGGATGGGGTCGAAGCATTGGACCTCGCGCAGAAACATCAGCCAGACCTGATCCTGCTTGATCTGCAAATGCCACGCATGGATGGGCTGCAAGTGTTGGATGCGCTCAAAGCCAAAGGGCTGGATATTCCCGTGATCCTGATGACCTTTCATGGGTCCGAAGAGATCGCCATCGAAGTCTACCGTAAGGGCGTGCGCGATTACGTCAAAAAACCCTATACGCCCGAAGAAATGTTAGACGCGATGAACCGGGCGCTGGCCGAGGTCCGGCTGCGCCGCGAAAAAGACGCGCTCACCGAGCGCCTGCTGCGCGCCAACGCCGATCTTAACCGCCGCCTGCGTGAACTGAACGCCCTTTACCAGATCGGCAAGAGCGTGACGGCGCTGGTCGGAATGGACAAACTGCTGCCCCGCATCGTGGACGCTGCCACCCAGGTGATTGGCGCTGAACAAGGCAAACTGCAACTATTGGACGGCAACCAGTTAGTGCTGCGGGCGGTCAAACTGCACAACGAAGAACACGCCCACGCCGTCTATGATTACATTAATGACCGCATCGCCCGGCAGGTCGCTCAAAAAGGCGAACTGGTGGCAATAAGCGCAGAAGAGATGAACCGTCACCGCACTCAAGACCCTTCTTTGCCTGCCGCCGTGATCTGCATCCCGCTCAAGGTCAAGGATCGCGTGGTCGGCGTGTTGAGCGTCGAGAATGTCTCCGCTGGCGCACCGTCATTCGGCCCACAAGATGCGCCGATGGTCAGCGCTCTGGGCGATTACGCCGCGATTGCCATCGAGAATGCGCGTATTTACGTCGCGCTTGAAGAAGCGACTACCCGCGAAAACGAAACGCTGCGCAGCGCCTTTGAACGGTATGTCGCGCCGAGCGTAGTGGAACGTATTTTGCAGACGACCGAGGCGTTAACTTTGGGCGGGCGGCGGCGCGAGATCAGCGTGGTGTTTGCTGACGTGCGCGGATTCACCACCTTCAGCGAACAAGCGTCCCCTGAAGAAGTGGTCAACCTGATGAACGAATATTTTACGCTGGCAACCGATGTGATTTTCTCACGCGAGGGGACACTCGATAAATTTATGGGGGATGCGGTCATGGCGTTTTTCAACGCGCCCGAAGATCAGGCCGATCATCCTTATCGCGCCGTAGATTCTGCCCTGGCGTTACAGCGCGCTATCGTCGAGCGTAACTCGCGGATAGGGGGGCAGGGCCTCACCTTTGGGATCGGCGTTCACCTGGGCGAAGTGGTGGTCGGTAATATCGGCACCGCGCGGGCGATGAACTATACCGCGATTGGCGATACGGTCAACGTCACTAAACGGCTGCAAGAACGCGCCCTGCCCGGTCAAATTTTGATCTCGGCAGAAGTTTATGCGCGCCTGGGCAATCTGGTGAAGGTTAAATCCATGGGTGAACTGTCGGTCAAAGGCCGCCACCAACCCATTCAGGTCTATGAACTGGAAAGCCTGAAATAAGCTGTCAGGTTAGTCCAAGAAAATAATTACCTGATTCCCTTGTTTGACTCCCCTTCCAGGGGGGAATGGGGTAAAGAAAATCTTGGCGTAGCCTTATATGGGAGGCATGGCGTCACCGCGCCGCAGCATATCGCGCAGCCCTTGCACCATTCGTTTCAGACCGGACGACGCTAATTCCTCTTCAGCAAGCCCTGATCCTGTCGGAGAGGGTTTGCACGGCGTCACACTTTCGCGTTCGTCGCGGTAATCGTTCACCCCTTCAGACAAGGTCCAGATCACCGGGTCACTGCGCCGGATGCGCGTGCCATATTCCAGCAGGCGGTTCGTCAGTTCGTGAAAAGCGCGGTTAAAATTTTGCTCGCGGGTAAAGTCGACCGGGCGGCGGGTGCGCAGCGGGCCGGGCGGATCACAGCGGCGGGACATCACCGGGATCACCGGGCGATACGCTTCAAGATAGGCCTGCCATTCCACCGCAATATGCGCGGACTCCAGCGCGGCAGGCGACAGCACCACGATCATCATTTTTGATTCGGCTAACGCTTGCTCAATGCTGCGCGCCCAATGCCGGCCTGGACGGGCGTTATAAATATCCAGCCAGACATTCGCCCCCGTCTCGCACAGCGTATCAGCCAGGTGTTTTGCAAACTGTTCGTCGTCTCGCGTGTAGCTGATAAAGATTTGCCGTGTCATAACAGCCCTCACACGTTTACCGTTTATTTCCCGATTACAATTCAATTTTACAACGCATTGATCGTGATTGTATCGCACGCCCACCTAAAATTCGTAAATTTTTCATGCCCTTTTCAGAATTTCTTCACGAATCGGTGGCGGGCGGTGGTTCAACTGGCAGGACAGGGGATGAATCTTCCCTGTGGCCGCCGGATGGAGCGTAACCGGGTTGAAGGGCAGGCAGTTCGTCGCCACTTCCTTCCGCCGGGGGATCATCCGCGGGCGGTGGATCGCCAGGGTCTTCTGCCGGAGGAGGATTATCATCCGCGGGCGGCGGATCACCAGGGTCCTCCAACGGCGGACGATCATCCGCGGGCGGTGGATCACCTGGGTCCTCCAACGGGGGACGATCATCTGCGGGCGGCGGATCACCAGGGTCTTCTGCCGGAGGAGGATTATCATCCGCGGGCGGCGGATCACCAGGGTCCTCCAACGGGGGACGATCATCTGCGGGCGGCGGATCGCCAGGGTCTTCTGCCGGAGGAGGATTATCATCCGCGGGCGGCGGATCACCGGGATCATCTGCCGGAGGAGGATTATCATCCGCGGGCGGCGGATCACCAGGGTCCTCCAACGGGGGACGATCATCCGCGGGTGGCGGATCGCCTGGGTCTTCTGCCGGAGGAGGATTATCATCCGCGGGCGGTGGA
>JACRBK010000197.1 GCA_016234525.1 Chloroflexota bacterium | reverse complement strand
TGGAAGCGGGGGAATTGATTTTTAGCGGGGCGCGGCACGCTGTGCCCCGATCCTGTTTGGGGAGGCATATCGCCATGTTTCATTCCATTCGTCCGGCGATGTTAGACCGGATGCACACGCTTGAAGAGATCGACGCGCGGGATCGTGGCGACGGTACGCCGCGTTTGCAGCGGCTGCGCCAGATTCCGCCCGACACAGGAAAATTTCTGGCGATTCTTGCTGCCAGTGCGCCAGCGGGCGCCTGGGTTGAAATCGGCACGAGCGCGGGGTATTCCACCCTGTGGCTGTCGTTAGCCGCCGAACAGATGGGGCACAGCGTCACCACCTTTGAAGTGCTGCCGGAGAAAATCGCCCTGGCGCAGGAGACATTCCGGCTGGCGGGGGTCGAAGCGGTAGTGAAATTGGTCGAAGGGGATGCCCGCCAACACCTGACCCACTTTGACCGGATCGCGTTCTGTTTTCTCGACGCGGAAAAAGAAGTCTATGCCGACTGTTACGACATCGTGATTCCCCGGCTGGTCAGCGGCGGGCTGCTGATCGCCGATAACGCGATCAATCACCGTGAAGTCCTTCAGCCGATGCTCGACCGGGCGCTGAGCGATGATCGAGTGGATGCGCTGATCGTGCCGATTGGTAACGGGGAGTTAGTCTGTCGCAAGCGCTGAGGCGGGCGGCTCTCTATAGTCTTGCTCTCTGCTGTATAATTGAGGAAAAGGAGGTGTGATGCGATGACACTTCAAGAGATGATAAAAGCGATTGACCTGTTGCATCCAGACGAACTGCGCCAACTACGCTCCTACATTGACCAACGCGAAAGTGCTGTCCGCCATGCCTATGAATTGTCTCCAGAGGAGCGCATCCAGCGTATGGATGCAGCCGTTGAGGTTATCCGCGAAGGAATGACCCAAGCCGAACTCGATGAAATGATTGAGGCCATGAACGCGGAATATATCGAACCGTTTGATGAAGAACTATGGAAAGACTAGTGTATATCCTCGACACAAACGCAGTCTCTGACTATATCAACCAGTTTGATCCAACTACCAGGCGGATCAAACAAGCAATTCGGGAAGGACATCTGCTTTATCTGTGCCAACCGGTTTATTATGAAGTTCTACGCGGGTTGATAAAGACGAACGCAGCACAAAAGCGGCGTGTTTTTGAAGAGGAGTTTGTCTCTCTGCTTATCGATCTGCCGCTTACCAACGACGATTGGCGGCAGGCGGCACAATTCTGGGTCGATGCGGTCAGTACCGGCAAACAACTTGCTGATACTGACCTGCTGATTGCTGCAATTGTCAAGCGAGTAAACGGGATAGTCGTATCGGCTGATGCTGATTTCGATGCGCTGCCGATCAAGCGTGAAAACTGGCGTGTTCCCTAACCAATGTGGGGGAAACCTACTTCCCCCTATTCTCAGCCCGATTAGCACTCACGCCCCGGCGATCTTCCCCTCAAACCGCTCCATATTGCCCGACGAATTTTCAGTCATCGAGACTCTCAGCGCGCGGTCCTCGAACGTCAGACGAATGGTCAAATTTTCCGCCTCGCCGATTTGGGCCACCTCTAACGTGAAGGTGGTATCGCGGGTCCACGCGCCGCGCGCCATCACAGGGAGTTCACCGGGTCCGTCTATGGGGGTGACACGATAACGACCATCTAACCCCACCGCGAGAGTGAGCGCGCCATCAATGACCATTTGGGCGCTGTCATCCGCAAAGATCAGGCTAAGCGAATGGAGATTCATCATACGGTTGGCTTCGAGCGTGTACGTCTGGCCCGAAATCTGCCGGGCGATCTCCGGCAGTTCGGGCACGCTGGCGGTAGGATTCGCCAGGGCATCTATCGCGGTCTGTAACGCGGCATTCCCTTCAGGATTGGCGGGCAGCGGTTCCGTCGATTCGGTGGCGGGGAGAATAAACGATGCGAATAACGTTTCAGGGATCGAAAACTGGCGCGTCGGCAGGCCGCTGACAAACACCGCCACCAGATCACGTTCGGGCGCTACGATGATATACTGCCCGCCGTAACCCAACGCCATGAAATATCCCTCGGCATCGATCCACCACTGGTAACCATAACCCTCGGCGAGCCATTGGCCGCCCGCCTTGATCTGTTGGCGCGTGGAATCCGCTACCCACTGCGCCGGGATGATCTGCTGCCCATCCCACAGGCCGCCGTGCAGATAGAGATAGCCAAATTTCGCCAGATCACGCGGGGCGAGATGCAGCCCCCAGCCCCCAGTACTGATCCCGTTCGGGTCGGAGCGCCACATCCAATCCGTGATCCCCAGTGGGACGAACAGGTTGGCGGCGGCAAACTGCTCAGCGGTCTGCCCGGTGGTGGTCTGGACAATCGCCGAAAGCAGGTGTGAACCGCCGCTGTTATAGACAAAACGCTCGCCCGGCGTGTCGGACATCGGGCGATCCAACACATACTGCACCCAGTCGCTGCTGCGCCACAGGTCATCCAGTTCCGGATTTTCAAGTATCCCGCCGCGCCATTCGAAGCCGCTGCTCATCGTCAATAAATGACCGAGTGTGACAGATTCTTTATTTTCGTCCAGGTTGGCGGGGATGAGATCGGGGAAAAAGTCCACCACAGGGTGATCCACACCGTCAATGTATCCCTGCGCAACAGCGATCCCGATCAGCGCCGACGAGAAACTTTTGGTACAGGAAAAGATATGATGCCGCGTCTCAGCGGTATAGGGCGCGCGATAAGCTTCGGCCACCATCACGCCGTGCCGGATAACCACCACGCCCTGAACGTTATAATCTTCGTCGTTGACATAAGCCAGCATTTTCGCCAGCCGGACCGAATCAACCCCCTGCTCCTCTGGGGTTGAAGTCATCCAACCCGCCGTCGGCCAGCGTGTTGAGTCTTGGGCAGGCGCGGGCGCAGCGTGGATCAGCAGCGCCAGCAGAATAAGCATGGATACCAAAATCGAGAGCTTCAAATTCCGCGTGTAAACCATTGAACATCCTCCTCAAGATGTCAAGTTAGCGGCGTCCCTACAAAAAACAACTGGTCGGCTGCGGTCCCCTCTCCAACCGAGTTGGAGAGGGGGTAGGGGGTGAGGCCGCTCTTAAATTGATGTACATTGGGCGCAGTAAGCAGGTAGGACCGAAATATAGCGTGATCGCCCTGGTTTTACCCCTATCCCCCGTCGATGCTGCGCATCGCTCCCCCTTTCTCTGCGCAGCGGGGAAAGGGGGGGGCATACCGCCCGTTGCAAGAGAATTTCCCCTCTCCACCAGCGAAGCGCAGTGGGGAGGGGACACAGGGGAGGGGCTGAGCAAGCCGGATAGGTATAGAACCCCTTGCCGGATTTACGCCCCAGATAACCCGCTGCGACCATCTTCTTGAGCAGCGGGCAGGGTCGATACTTGGGATCGCCCAGTCCCTCGTGCAGCACATTGAGAACATTCAGCACGATGTCCAGCCCGATAAAATCCGCCAGAGTCAGCGGTCCCATCGGGTGATTCATGCCAAGTTTCATCACTGTATCAATCGCCTCAACCGTGCCGACCCCTTCCATCAGAGCATACATGGCTTCATTGAGCATGGGAATCAGGATGCGATTGGCGATAAAACCGGGATAATCCGCCGCTTCGACCGGGGTTTTGCCCAACGCCTTGCTCAACGCCATGATCACATCGAGCGTTTCCTGGCTGGTCGCCAACCCACGAATGATCTCGATCAGTTCCATCAGCGGGACAGGATTCATGAAGTGCATCCCGATCACCTTATCCGGGCGCTGGGTAGCGGCAGCGATCTGTGTGATCGAGATAGAGGATGTGTTGGTCGCCAGGATCGTTTCGGGGAGGGCGATCGCACTCAGTTGGGTGAATAAGCCTGTTTTGAGATCCACGTTCTCGCTGGCGGCTTCGATCACGACCTGCGCGGTACACAGGTCCGACATATCGAGACTGGTCTGGATATTCGCCAGCGCGCCCTGATACTGCTCCTCGGTGATGCGATTTTTGCCGCGCAGTTTTTCCAGGCTGCGGTTGATATTGCTGCGCGCCCGGTCTAGCGCCTCCGGGCTGACATCCACCATCGTCACACGATAACCGCTTGTCGCGCAGACCTGGGTGATGCCGCTGCCCATCGTGCCCGCACCGATCACGCCGATGTGTTGAATGTCGCTCAAGTCCATTCGCGTCTGCTCCTAAAACAAATATTTGAATGAAGTATGGCCTATGTTACCGCGAAATGGGGATTGCAGGGGGAACATGATACATAAAGAAATTCACAGGAGGCTTAAACAAATTAATTCTTTCTTTATTGTCTTAACAATATCCGTATATTTATTTATTTTCATTAACCATCATTGTGATACAGTTAATCTATATACAGTTATTCAAAACAAATCCATTTTGAGAAAAGAGAAAATCGACTGTGAAACGCGCGAGTATTGTTACAATCATGCTTGTATTGTTACTCACCGCTGTTGTGCCTGCTTCTAGTGTCCACGCCATAACAGTAGGTGACGTGACGCTTGGCATACAGACGGTAGGCAAGACCTGCGAAGAGACTTACTTTAGTGTAAGCGTTTGGTCGGAACACAACGCTGACGATGTCCTCGATGACGGTCCATACTGGACTGACTTTTGGGGCTTCATCCTCTACGATGGGGATCACTCGCCGATTTTGGCTTACGCTGGAAGCTCGATTGGTATAAGTCAGGCTTTTCAGGTTAGTAGTGTCTACCTGATCAACCCTGTTGATGCATGGCCGATCACAGTCGAAATCTACGACACCACCACCGATCTTGCAGGCGCTACTACAGCAGACACGTACAATAATGTCGCCGCTGCGGGAGTGCCAGTGTTAAAGAGTCTCAGTTTTTCCGGTGAGGCCGAAGGTAATCCCTGTGTAACGTCGGATGATGTGATTGAGTCGGTTGGATCTGTCCCTGGCTGCGACACCCGCCTCCCCCTGACAGCAGATGCAGTCGTCGGCACGTTTGTCTCTGACACCAAACTCTATTGGGGCGCGAGTATGATCAGCGCGACGGATGCGACAGTTCCGACCATCTCGGCGGGCAAAACCGCCTGGGTGCTGGGCATGGACAAGAGCGGCTCGTTCTACCGCATCATCTGGCAATGTCAGTCGCTCTGGGTTCCTGTGAACACAATGGGTCCCAACAATGACAACGTATGGCACGGCAAGGCCCTGCCGACTAATGTAGTTTCGTAGCTAAATCATCTTCTCCATGAATCAAACGCCCCGGATAGTCTCCAGGGCGTTTTTTTTTGTTTCAAGTACCACTACGACGAGGTAAGACGCTCAAAACTGGGGGCAGCCCCTTGGCTTATGTTGTCTGATGGGTTTAAAATAGTTAATTATCATCAAAAAACACAGAAAACTAAACCAGGAGTCAATCATGCGGCGAGATGCCGTTTTTCCCAGCGAGAATGTCGAGTGCAGCGGGTGGTTGTATGTGCCGGATCATCTGAATGGGCGCGCGCCTGCGATTGTCATGGCGAACGCGATCAGCGCGATCAAAGAGATCACCTTACCGGGTTACGCCGAGCGTTTCGCAGCAGCAGGCTTTGTCGTGCTGGTGTTCGATTATCGCCATTATGGCTCCAGCGGCGGCGAACCACGCAATCACCTTGTGCCGCATGATCAACAGCAGGATATTCGTAATGCCGTGACCTGGCTGCGCGC
>JACRBK010000196.1 GCA_016234525.1 Chloroflexota bacterium | reverse complement strand
GTGCCAAGCCAGTCGTCAAAGCCGATACCTAATTGCGGTTGGGACATATCCTTCGGGAAATCACAGGTCAGCTCGATCTTAAGCATTTCGCCAGACATAAATTGATTTTTGGGTAGACCACTTTGATCGAGCAGCCGGATATTTCGTAAGATAGGGATTGATCCTCTGCTCCGGTTAGAATGTTCGCTTAGGTCTACGTTTCCTTCAGCAGCGGTTGAAAACATACTCAGGTAACTGGCGATACCGTCCTGCGTACTGCCTATCATGTAAACCTGGCCTTTTTCCAATACAATGACCTGGTTACACAAATGCTGGATAGATTCCATGTTGTGGCTGACCATCAACACGGTCCGCCCCTGCTGTGATACATCCCCCATTTTGCCCAGGCATTTTTTCTGAAATTCGGCATCACCGACGGCCAACACTTCATCGACCAGCAGAACTTCGCTTTCCAAGTGCGCGGCGACAGCGAAAGCCAGCCGCAGATACATGCCACTGGAATAGTGTTTGACGGGGGTGTCGATAAACTGCTCGACTCCAGAGAAATCGACAATTTCGTCAAACTTGTGATCGATCTCCTGGCGGCGCATTCCTCGGATCGCTCCGCTCAGATAGATGTTTTCGCGCCCAGTCAGTTCAAAATGAAACCCGGTTCCGACTTCTAACAGTGACCCCATCCGCCCGCGAATTTGAGCATAACCTTCATCCGGCGTGACAATGCGCGAGAGGAGCTTGAGCAGGGTACTCTTGCCAGCCCCATTGCGACCAATGATTCCAACGACCTGGCCGCGCGCCACTTCAAACGATACATTTCGCAGCGCCCAAAAGATGGAATGAGAATTGGAGGAAGCTTTTTCGCGCTGCTGCATACGGCGCGCCAAACGGAGTGGACCGCGCGCCGCCTTGTTCAAGACTTCGCCAAAAGTCTTGTTTTTTTCATGTATTGCGCCAATGCGATATTTCTTACCCAGGTTTTCCACCCGGATCGCCAGGTGGCTGTCTAATGATGATGGAGCGGGATAAACCGGCATAATGGTTGAGTGTCCTAGACCACATCCGCAAAGGTGCGTTCCAGCCGCCGGAAGTAAAACATCCCGGCGATCAGGATGATAATCGTAACCAGGGTGGAGACGGCCAACATTGGCCCTGGTGCGTTTCCTTTGCCTAACATAATCCAACGAAATCCCTCGACGACACCAACCATCGGGTTTATAGCGTAGATGGTGCGCCAGGGTTGATCGAGCAGGCTTGCCGGGTAGACAACTGGGGTAGCATACATCCATAACTGCGTGAGAAACGGAACGACATAACGGATGTCGCGGTATCTGACATTCATGGCAGCCAACCACAACCCAGACCCCAAAGAGGTGATCATCGTCAGCAGCAGCAGCACCGGAAACCAGAGTAAAGCACTGAGTGAAGGCGAAAGATCATAGTAGAACATCATGCCGATCAACACCAGAAACGCCAGCATGAAATCGACCAGCCCGCCTAACACGCCTGAGATCGGGATGATCAGGCGTGGAAAATACACTTTTTTGAGCAGATTGGCATCGCGTACCAGACTGTTTGCGGCATTACCCAAACTGGCTGCAAAAAATGTCCAGGGCAGCAGGCCGGTGTAGCTAAAAATGGGGTAGGGAATACCGTCGGATGGCATTTTTGCCAGTTGTCCAAAAAATACGCTGAATACGATCATCGAAAAGACTGGCTGCAAAATGGCCCACGATGCGCCTAACAACGTTTGTTTATAGCGCACCTTGATATCGCGCCAGGTAAAAAAGAAAAGCAGTTCTCGGTGTTCCCACAACTCGCGTAAATCAAGCGGAATCCAGCCGCTTAGCGGTTTGATCAGAATCACCTTTTCATTTTCAATGCTCGACGGTACAGACGATACCGGCGGCGTAACCTCAGAAATTGTCATGATTTATGCTCATCAAAACGACATTCGACGGCTGCTGATTTTACTCTGTGGGAAAGCCCTGTCAACCGCCGTCTCTCTGACAACTATTCGGAGTGGTAGTCCTGGCAGACCTGGCACAGGCCAAAAAATGCCATGTGATCCATCCGGGGTTCGAAATGATAATCACGGCGCAGCAGCGCACGGAGCGCCTCCATAACCTGATCGTCTAGCTCAATCTCTTGGTGACAGTTCAGGCAGATCAGATGGTGGTGGAGTCTCAACCCAATTACCTGATAAACAACACCACTTTGTCCCAGGTCGGTTTGTGACACAATGCCACGTTCTTTGAGCCACTGTAACACACGATAAATCGTTGTTTCGGTGAGATCACGACCCTGCTCTGCTAACTGCTGCTGCACGTGGTGGACACTGAGATGATCACCTTCCTGGCACAGCACATCGAGAACCATCCGGCGCTGTAACGTCAGGCGTTCTCCTTGTTCACGCAGTCTGTTGACAATCTCCTCAACCGAAATCATAGATTATCTCCCCTGGTGCGGGAACATTATACCAGATTCTCAGCGTAATCGTAGCAACAGCCAGGGCGTTTTTTGACCCCCTACCGCTTGACACTCACACTTCCAGCCCATATCAGCTATAATCGGCGCGCTGGTTGGCAAACAGGAAGGATGCGGCTCTGGCCTATAACCATGATCGAACTTATAAGTCTATGGAATATGTTCAAGCGCTGGTGGTGGTTAGCGGCGATTCCGGCGGTAGTGTCGCTGCTGCTGACGCTGCCCACTCTGAAAAACGTAGTCGCGCCCCCGGTGATGTATGGCGTGCAGCTCCGGCTCACGGCAGCGGCCCCGCCTGAAGCTGAGATTGAAGGGGTGACTACCCCATATGAAGATACCGTATATGTGCCGCTGCTGGCGTCGGAATACGTTGGGGTCATGATGCCGCAGTGGATCACCAGCGACAGTTTTGCCGCTGAGGTCAGTCACCTGTTAGAAACAGAGGGTATCAAAATCTCGGCGGATGATCTTCGCCCCGCGTTTATGGCCGACAGTATCCGCAGCATTTTTATTCTGTATGTCAATTGGGACAATGCCGCTGAACTTCGTCAGATTGCATCGGCGGCGGTCACAACACTGCAAACGCGCAGTCAAGCCTATTTCCCCCAGTTCGCGGCAGTGGAGGTGCAGGTCGTGGCGCTCGATGAAGTGAAGGTAAATGAAGTCGCCCCGCCCATCACCGCGCGTCTGAACCCGCTGATTCGGATCATGTTAGGGTTGGCAGCAGGTGTGGCGTTGATGGTATTGGCGGAATACCTGGACGATTCGATCCGCAGCCGCGCCGATGTGGAATCCCTTGGGCTGCCTGTCCTGGTTGAGGTTCCGCGTGAGTGATCCTTACCG
>JACRBK010000185.1 GCA_016234525.1 Chloroflexota bacterium | reverse complement strand
GGGTCCCACGCAGGCGAAACTGACACGCTCTACGCTGCTCGAATCCCAGGTGAAGGTAGGATATAATACAAAGGCCCCACTGTTGAAGTTGTTATCTTCGGCAGAGGGAAGCTCGAATCCCATATCGACGACCATCTGAGCAGCGATTTCGGGACTGTTCGGAAACGAACCTTTCATAAAGTAGGGGTTGGTGGTGTGGCTGAGATAGTCTACCCCAACGACGCTGACCCAGTTGAGGCCGTAGTGCTTGAACAGGTCCAGATGACTTCTGAGACTCTGTGGGGTAGACTTGAGCGCGCAAACTTCTTCAATCGAGAGGGGCGTGGCAAAAAAGCCCCAGATTTTTTCAAAGCCATGCGTCACGCCGATGTCAATGAGAAAACCGGCATCGGGTCGTTTGGCGCGTAGTTCGGTAACCACGTCGTGAGCGGGGTGATTGACACGCTTAAGAAACCCATGCTCCAAAGCGATAGCATATGGATCATGCGGGCGTAGGGTTTGATAGCGCACATTGAGTTCGGGGGTCGCTTTCGTTGTAATCCGAAAGGCGACGGCATCTTCGCTGAAATAGGTCTCGTAGGCGTTTAAGATTGCCCACACGACGTCGTCCTGGCAGGGGGCACCAGCGATCTCAGCCGCTGCTTTTATGTCTGCCATAAGCTCATTAAGATTTAACTTGGGATTAATGCTGTCTGTCATGTTGTTGCTCCTAATTTTGCAATTCGCACCTCTTGTCCCAGACCCTATAATCTATTATACTATACTTAGAATTTGATTTCGTAAAGAAATCAGAAAATAATCAATACTTCTTCATAAGAACAGGAGACTAACGACATGGCAATGCAGATCAGTCGCCTTACGGATTTCCCCGTTATAATTTTTGACTTTTCCGGGTCTTTTGACCCCGAAAAAGATATCGAAGCCATTTTGCAGGAAGTCATAGTATTCAAAAAAGAGCGCAGTGGGGGCGTCTATCGTGTCCTTGATCTCACGAAGATGCAGTTAAACTTTAGCGATATGATGGTAGCGATGGCGGTTGAGCGCGGACGCGATGGCGGCGCGAACGACTCGGACGTGACCACCATTTTCGCGGCAACCGGCGATCTTTATACGATGGGTGTCGAAAGCCTGCGCGGGCAAGAACAGTATGGCAAAGTCATGGTGCACATGTTCCCGACGCGCGAAGCGGCGATGGACTTTGTGAAGAGCGATTTCAAAAAATAGGACAGACTGCCCAGCATAATGGGCCGCCTCAGTTTATTTCTCAGGCTGTAACCGCGAAAATCGCGGAGTAAAAGCTGCGCTCTATTAAACCGCCTGGCGATCATTCACCAGGCGATTTTGTTTTCTTATCCTAAGCCTGAGTCTATCTCACACGCTCAGGGTTTTTCAGCGGCCAGGCGATCACGTATGGGAGCCAAAATATCACCGCACTGCGTCCAGTGCATTTGGCGACTCGTGAGTAAGTGGTCGAACAACCCCAGCGACCACCTGAAACGGCCATCTGCCTCATTTACAAACAAGCTTGCATGATACTCAGTGCCATCGGCTGCATAAGTCAGGACCGCATACCGCTGGCTATCCGGCGACCACAACACATCGTGAACAGCATACTGCGAACTATCGGGTGACTCAGACATATCAGAGCCTGTTTGCAAGATCGGGATTGCTTGCCATCGGTCTTCAGCCAACTTGTACCGGTAGAGTCGGCTGTTCAACAATAACAGCCAGGTTTCATCATCGGGGGCTGGGAAGACATTTACTGTACCCCAAAACCGAGGATAGTTTTGCACCAGTCGATTTATTTCTTCGGGCAGGGGATAGACCTGGTGAGTCTTGAGGTCTAGAATTTTGACATCCTGCCCCTGTGTTGATCCAACAATAATAAACCTGCCGTCCGCAGTGTAATGGCCCAGTGGGATAGTATTGGCCTGGGCAAATGTGGCCGAGGTCGTGATCCATAGAGGAGCGTTGGGATCGTCAGTGACAATTCGAGTTACATATTCAGAGTTGATGGTGTTGAGAATATGGCAGATCATAAACTGGGCGTAGGAAGTATCGTGCCAATAACAACTCAGTCGATGTTCAGTCTGAAATGTGCGCGTGAACAGCGGTGTAAATCCATTGACGCTGCGTACATCCACTATGATGGATGCGCCCTCTCGATGGAGAAATGTGAAGTTATGCGCCCTATGGAAAACGTCAAATTCCACACGGGTCAGCACGATAGTGTTGCGCTGTGTTTCAACGTCATACTGCTTGATTTCTAACAACTTAGGCGGGGGAGTCGTGGGTATGTACTTGGAATAAATCAGTTCGGTGGGTGACACCCAGCGTATTTGCCTCAGATCAGGGGAAGTGCTGTCGGGAAAATCGATCGGGATTATGTTAATGGCGCGGTCTGTGACTTCAAAAAGGTAGAGGGCAAATGCACCCTGGTCATCATAATTACTATAGCGAATCAGGATGCGCTGACCATCAGGGGACCATTCGATGGTCACAGTGGTCGAATGAGCGATGCGTGGAATCGGATTGGGGATGAGTACCTGTTGTAGCGTGCGCGTTTCTGCGTTCATGATGACGAGTTCGGACTCGGTGATATATGCCAGGCGCTCACCGCCCGGTGACCAATATTGCCCGGAAGGCCGGTAATCGTCATAAGCCCACTGGTCAAATGGCCCGGTCAGCAGCGGATGTGAATTATCATGGATCGTAAAAAGGCTGACGCCAACGGATGGTTCAGAGGTCACAAAATACTGGCTGTCCGGCGAGAAGCTCATTAACCTGGGATGCTCGTCAGATTGTCTTTCACCCAGGAATCCGCCCTGCGTTGTGGCAAGATTAGCGTGAAATTTCCCCTGAGTATCGGCCCAGGTGTAATAGATAAACTGGCTGTCCGGCGACCAGGCGATCTGGTATCCCATAGTTATATAATTTTGAAGGGTAACACGTTGTCCAGTCTCAACCGTTTCGACGAAAAGCTCGCGGTAGTCGGCGTAGTCTATACTGCGCATCAAATATTTGCCGTCAGGCGAAACGCTGTGGGTGCGAATGTGGCGCGTGATATGGGTATTAAGTTGGATTTGAACATCATCGTACAGGTGCAGGCAGTTAGGCCCCTGTATCAACAGGCCGTTGTCGGATTTTGTGACAGCGGCCAACAGCGTTATTATCCAGAATAGAAGCCGGTATGGCAGCATGATCGTATCCTTTGCGTAAAACGGATGCCGTTCAATTCTGCCGTCAAAATGGCTGTTTTACCGGACGATTACGCTGCTATGACCTGCGTTTTGCCTGCGGCTTCTCCAACATTAGGCTGACGGCAAAACCTATAGATACCAGATGATGCCAGCCTGTTTGTCATTCCTCAGATCATTCTTGTGCAATCTGCCCAATACGATCTCCGTGCTCACTGTGCGAATCATCTGATGAATTGTGATGGTTTGCACAGTACATTTAGGGCAGGGTCCATTGTAAGTATTCATCAGGAGATAAGATCATGCAGCCCGATTTGCACAGTATTTTGTGGGAAGACCTGAGCGAAGCGCAGTCCCGCCTCGACAAGGCGCTCGACGTGCTGCAATCGCTGTATCGTGCTATTGAAGAGGGCAAAGTGGATCAGCCAACTCACCAGGACAGCACGCGCCTCAACCGTTTGATGGTGCTGGCCGACCTCCTGTATGCTGAAATCCGCCCCTGGGCCGATGAACTGCTGCCGAACCGTCCGACCAATAACAACTTGCACCAAGCAGCTCACTAGCCCATAGTGACGGCGGGGTACGCTACGGCCCCGCAAGTGCTGCACACCCACGGGGCCGGCGTTTGCCCCACCACTCCACTCCCAAACATTTGATTGATCAGATCAATCCGACGAAGAAACCACCAACTGGTTCATTTTGGATTGTGTTCGAGCGTGTTACCTTTGGGTCGAATCCAGGCTGTCGATCGCGTGGCGCACGATTTCGGCGCTGCGGCGCAGTTGGGAGTATTCGTCGTCGTTGAGACGCGAGAGGCAGGTTAAGATCACGCCGCTGCCGCCCACGAGGTTGGGGAGGGCAAGTGTCACATCATGCACGCCAACTACTTCGTCCGCCGGGGTGCAAACCGTGAGAATCGCTCGTCCATCGCGCAGAATTACCTCGACGATACGCGCCATGGCACTGCCGATCCCATAAAAGGTCGCGCCTTTGCCCTCGATAATATGATAGGCGGCGTTGCGTACCTGGTCGTCAATTTCTTGGCGGATAGCTTGTGTCACCTGCTGGTCGGCGCTCACGCAAAATTCATCCAACGGGATTCCGCCGATACTGATCTCGGACCACGTGAGGACTTCAGAATCGCCGTGTTCGCCTAAGACATAAGCGTGGACGTGCTGCGAATCTACCCCCAGGTGGCGGCCCAACAGCGCCTTAAAACGAGCGGTATCGAGGGTCGTGCCTGATCCTAATACCCGGTGACTCGGCACTCCAAATTCCGCCGCGTAACGCGCCGTCAAATGAGTCATGATGTCCACCGGGTTCGTGGCGACCAGCAGCACCGCATCCGGCGCGTGGGTCAAGATATTCGGCACGATGCTGCGAAACACGGCAGCATTTTGTTCGAGCAGTTGCAGGCGTGTTTCGCCCGGTTTTTGGGGAACTCCGGCGGTGATGATAACGACCTTACTCCCGGCGAGATCAGGATAATCTCCGGCGCGCACGGTCATCGGATGCGCGAAGGGGACCGCGTGCAGCAGATCATCCGCTTCGGCCTGCGCGCGTTTCTGATTCCGGTCGATCATGACGATCTCTCGCCCCACGCCGCGCATCACCAGGGCATAGGCTGTTGTCGCGCCAACGGCGCCGCTGCCTACGATTCCAATTTTCATAATTCTTTTCTCCTCATAAAAGAACTGCTCCCGTCCAATTGTCACAAAAAGCCCGCCGAACGCCAAACAAGCCAAACAAATAGAAGCGTAACTACCACGACTGGATATAATGGAGACAAAAGCCTAATTCACCCAGTGGGAGAATCATGCGAAAAAAGTGGTCCATTTTACTCATTGTTTTGGTGGTGGGGTTGGCGCTTACCGGCTGCCGTGAAAAACAAAAATCGACCCCCACCCAATTGGATACTGCCGCGCAAGAGGCTGCCCGCCAGACGCAAGAGGCGCTCCAGGCTCCGCGTGGGACCAACACCCCCTGGCCTACTCCCTGGCCGCCGACAGCGACTCGTGTCCCGCTCAGTTCACCCGTTTCGCCGACCCCCTGGCCGACGAAGGATCGCAGCGATTCGACCGCCGAACCTTCGGATAATGATGTGGTGCCGGGCGAATGGCTGTTGGCCTCGTTCACAGATGAAGACGGGCAGTCGCGCCGTTTTGAGGAATTTTTGGGGCGGGCAGTCGTGCTTCAGATCGCGTCGGCCTCGTGTTCGATCTGTATCGAGCAGCAGCAGATATTGCTGCAAACGATCCAAGATCGTTACGATACGGGCCTGCTGACAGACACAGTGTTTGTTATGCTGGGTGTCATTCCGGGTGAAACGCCAGGATTGATCCGTTCGGCCTTTCAGAGCCAGTTAGCCGCCGAGTGGGTCACCGCCGATCTGGTCGAGAGCGAAGAAACCCCGTCGGATATTGTGTTTGGGGTCGCCAGCGCCGATCTGTTGAGCGCGCTCGAAAATGCGTTTGGCCCCAATGTGCTATTGCCGGAAGCGGCAGTGATGGTCATGATCGAGACGGATGGGTTGTCGCATCCTTTCACAGAGGGCGTGGTGGATTTTGGCACGCTGCGCGATGCGATCACGGCTTACAGCAATCCGCCGCCCGAATGATCGGGCATTTCTGATCATTTTTCGGCGGCAGCATAACGGTTGCCCACCGATCAGGCAACGGATCGCCAGCCCGATTTGACCTGGGCTGTGCTTCCGACATAGACTGATGGCAGAGAATACTTTATTGATCGGACAGATTTGATGAAAAAGGAGGTCCGTGCAATGGCAGTCTTTCAGGCACGGCGAATGTCCTGGCGGGTGCTGCTGCCGCTGGTGATGCTGGTCATCCTGGCGTTGGCGTGCAACCTGACGACCGGGGATGAAGACAAAAAAGACCAAAAAGGAACTCCCGTTAGCGGAGCAGGGCAGCCCAGCGTGGTTGTCCAGGCCCCGCAAGATGGCGCGCAAGTGCTGATCAACGGCGATGTGCTAGTTTATGCCGTCGCCAGCGATTCGGCGGGCGTAACGCGCGTTGAACTGGTCGTCAATAATTTCGTGGTGGCGTCTCAGGCATCCCCCAGCCTGGACACCGGCGACAAAGAATTTCGCGTGCTGCTCAAATGGCGGCCCGTGACCGCAGGTCCGCAGGCGTTTCAGGTCGTTCCCTGGCGCGGATCGGTGCGCGGCACTCCGGTAACGGTGACGCTCAACGTGCGCAGCCGGGCCAGCGAGATCACACAGACGCCCGCGCCCACGCTGGCTTTTATCACCCCTACGCAGGCTCAAAATCAGACCTGCCGGGCACAGATTGCTGTTGGTGCGCTGAATGTGCGCAGCGGCCCAGGGTTGGTCTATGACATCATCGGATCGGCCAGCATCGGGCAGGAATTAGCGATTCTAGGCCGCCAGCTTTACCCCGATCCCTGGTGGCAGGTCTGGTATACAGGCCGTTGGGGTTGGGTCAGCGGGTATTATGTCAACACGCTGGGCAACTGCGCCGGGATCGGCATCACCCTTCCGCCCGCTTCACCCACGCCGCGCCCGAACAGCCAGCTTCCTACGCTGCTGCCGACGCAGACACCGCTGCCGCCCACCTGGACTCCGGTGATCCCTACCTCAACACCGCTTCCTCCTGGCACGGCGACCGCGACCAATACACCGATTCCCTGCCGTGTGCGGGTGACCACCGCCGGTTTGCCTGTTTACAGCGGGCCGGGCGAAATGTACACCCAGATGACTATTCTCTCTGCCGGACAGCAGTTTTTGGTCACCGGGCGAGATACGCCGAACACCTGGTTGCAGATCGCCATCGCGGGGACATCCGGTTGGGTGCGCGTGACCGGAGTAGAACGGCAGGGCGACTGCTCGACCGTTGGCGCGGTTCCTGCGCCGCCGAGTCCGACCCCGACCCTGACCAATACCGCGACGCTGCCGGTATCGTTGACGCCGACCAACACTGCGACCCTCACCGCCACCGTGACTCAGACGCCGAGTATCACCTTGACGCCAAGTCTGACTCCGACCGGCTCGCTTGCACCGTCGTCAACCTTCACCATTACGCCGACCGGAACCGCGACCTTTACGGTGACTCCGCCGCCGACCTTCACCGAAATGCCAACCGAAACGGCGACACCTCCGGCGACCTTTACCGAGATGCCGACGGAAACCGCGACCGCGACCGAAACACCGACGATCACGTCTACACCCAGCGAAACGGCGACCGGCACACTCGAACCATCGGCGACGTTCACCAATACGCCAACGCCGACGGTGACTGAGACTCCGACGGCGACCTTTACTGAAACACCTATTCCGACGGAGACTGTCACAGAGACGCCTTCCCCAACCGCGACTCTGACGGCAGCCCCAACTGAAACGGCGACCTTTACCGCCACACCAACCGTGATGCCGACGGAAACGCCGACCATCACTCCGACGGCGACCGCCGTCCCGAACAGCAACCCGGTGATCAATGGGCTTGCGCCAGTGAGTCTGAATGTAGGCGAACTGCGCGACGTGGTCTACACCGCGTCTGATCCTGATGGGGATGCGCTGGTCAACCCGGTGGCTTTGTCGGATAACCCCGGCGTGGTGGGAGCTTCTTCACCCGCTCTGGGAACCGTCAATCTGTCGGCAGTGGCCGCTGGATCGGCACTGATCACAGTATCGGTTGAAGATGCGCGCGGCGGAACGGCGACGGCCTCCTTTACGGTCATCGTCGCCCAGCCCAACCGTATCCCGGTGATCAACCCGATTTCGCCGCTCACAATGAACGTAAGCGAAACCCGCGATGTGACCTACACCGCCTCTGATCCTGATGGCGACACTCTGACGAACGCGGTGGCTTTCTCGGATAACGGCGGCGTGAGTGCGTTCGTATCCGAACCGGGTACGATCAGCCTGTCAGCGAGTGCGCCGGTTACAGCGAATATCACAGTCTCGGTGCAAGATGGGCGCGGCGGCGTGGGCAGCACAACGTTTGCCGTGACGGTCGTCCAGCCCAACCGCAACCCGGTGATCAATCCGCTCCCGCCGGTCACGCTGAACATCGGTGAAACCCGCGAGGTATTCTACGTGGCTTCTGATGCCGATGGGGATCCGCTGGTGAATCCAGTGGCCCTCTCGGATAATGACGGCGTGGCAGGGGCATCCTCGCCCGCCCTGGGCACGATCAACCTGTCGGCAGCCGCCGCAGGTACAGCGACCATCACGGTCTCGGTCGAAGATGGGCGCGGCGGCGTGGGCAGCACAACGTTTGTCGTGACGGTTGTCCAGCCCAACCGCAACCCGGTGATCAATCCGATCCCGCCGCTTACGCTGAACATCGGCGAAACCCGCGATGTGACCTACACCGCCTCCGACCCTGATGGGGACGCGCTGGTGAACCCGGTCGCGCTGGTGGATAACAGCGCCGTAGTGAACGTGTTCGCGCCCGACCTGGGTACGGTCAACCTGTCGGCACTGGTTGCTGGCACAGCGACGATCACGGTATCCGTTGAAGACGGAAAGGGCGGAGTTGCTACCACGACGTTTGTAGTGACGGTCGCCCAGGCCAATCGCAACCCGGCAATTGATCCGATTGCGCCGCTCACCTTAGGCGTCGGCGAAACCCGCGATGTGACCTATACCGCCTCTGATCCTGATGGAGACGCGCTGGTGAATCCGGTGGCGTTTGCCGATAATGGCGCAGTGGTGAGCGCCTTCTCGCCGGGTCTGGGGACAATCAACCTGTCCGGCCTGACCGCAGGCACTGCGACGATCACCGTATCCGTTGAAGACGGACGCGGCGGCACAGCAACGACCACCTTCGCGGTGACGGTCGCGCAGGCGAATCAGAACCCGACGATTGATCCGATCTCCCCGGTCAGCCTGGGAATCGGCGAAGCCCGCGATGTGACCTACACCGCCTCTGATCCTGATGGCAACTCGCTGGTGAATCCGGTGGCGATCTCGGATAATGACGGCGTGGTGAGCGCCTCCTCGCCCGGTCTGGGAACGGTCAGCCTGCTGGCGAATGGCGCGGGTACGGCGACGGTCACGGTATCGGTCGAAGACGGGCAGGGCGGAACCGCCAGCACGACCTTCGCGGTAACCGTAGAATCGGCACCCCCGCCGCCCGATAACACCGATCTGATCAACCTGGACGATCTACCCAATATCCCCGACTTTGAAGGCGATCTGCTCGATAATGTGCGTAATATTTACGCGAACGGGTTGGCGCTGCCGTCGCCGGTGAATCCCGGTGTCTTCAGCGTGGTGGGCGATGCGCCTCCCAGCGCGTTCCTGGCAGAATTCGCTGACGGCGTGGGCGACTTTGGCGCCCTGGATGATGCTGGTGAGTTGAATGATCTGGTGTTCTACTATACCAGCGCGATTTTGCCGCCCGGCGGAAACAGCTTCCAGAGCGGCGGAGCTTTTGGCACGAATCCCGACTGGCGCGCGGGCGATCTGCTCGATCCTGTTCGCGCTGATCCGGGCTGGTGTGCCGGACAAACCCCGCTGGATTGTGAACTGACGGTCAATCGCCCGGCAGTGGTGTTCGTTGTGATAGGCCGTAACGACGTATTGAACAATACGCCGATGGATCAGTTCAGCGCCCAAATCGAGGCGATCACCCAGGCGATCATCGCTCAGGGCGGCATCCCGGTGCTGACGACCATCCCCGGCAGCCAGGATGCTTACCCTTCGCTGCAAGCCTATAATACGGCGATTGCGCGCGTGGCGGATGATTATGATGTGCCGCTGCTCAATATCTGGCGCCGGATCAATAGTTCAGCACCATCAGGCGTCGATGGAAACTTGCAGCTTACGTGGTCGGGCGTTGGGGATGTTCTCAACGATGCCGAACTGAACACCTATGGGATACCGAACCGCAACCTGGTGGCCCTGCGTATCTTGCAGCGCATCCGGACGAGCGTCCCGATCCCTGGGTAAGTCTGTAGGGGCAGGGCTTGCTCTGCCCAATAGGTGTCAATTTAAGAGCGGCCTCACCCCCTAACCCCCTCTCCAACTCAGTTGGAGAGGGGACCGCCGCCGACTGGGTTTTTGTAGGGGCGCCGTTTGCTGCGCCCGGTTTTTCCCCTCTCCACTGCTGGCGGAGAGGGGAGGGGGTGAGGTCGTTATAAAATAAAACCGGGGCATAATCCTTTACGCTCCGGTTTGTTTTTAGCTGATGGCTGAACGCTGAAAGCTGAAAGCTCCGCTTACGCGCCCAACCCGAACAATGCCTGCAATTTTAGTGCCAGGGCCATTTCGCCCTTCACTTTAATTTTGCCCTGCATAAACGCCATCATCGGATTGAGATCGCCGTTCACCAAGGCCAGATAATCATCGGCGGTCGCCGTGACCACCATCGTGGGCGCTTCGTTTTCGCCCTCATGAACATCTGCCTGTTTGTTCGCCACTTTGATCCAATAATTTCCGCCGTTGTCGCCGGTGAGAACAAATTGGAAAATCGCATCAACGCCTTCGGCTTTATCAGGCTTAAAATTTTGGCCGATATTGGCAAAAATTTCTTGAACTGTATTTACACGGGGCATGAGACCCTACCTCCTAGTGTGTGCAACCTCTGTTATCGCCTTATAGTAATAATACCAAGCCGGTTCTGCAAATCCTAATTCTCGCGTTTGCGGTTTGCGCCCGTTTTTCGCGCCTGTTTGTGATGTTTGTTTCTTGCGGTTTGCCGGGCGGGGGGTGCTTGGCTAAAATGTAGAGGGTGCAAAGAAGGAGATGAAGCGTGGTCCATAGTCCTAGCCGCATAGAACAACCTATGCTCGAAAGTCGTATTTTGCTCGATAACCCCCTCGACGATCCGTATGTGCGCCGCATGACGATCTATCTGCCGCCCGGCCATGATGATATTTCGGACCGCCGCTACCCAACGGTTTATCTGCTGGCGAGTCATGGCCATACCGGGCCGGATCAGATGAATTGGCGGCCCTGGGATGTGGACATCCGCACCCGGTTAGACCACATGATCAAACGAGGACGCATGGGCCACCTGATCGTGGTGATGCCCGATATGTGGACACGCTTTGGTGGTTCTCAGTATATCAACTCGGCGGCGATGGGGCGTTATGAAGACTACCTCATCAAAGAGGTGATCCCGATGGTAGACACGAACTACCGCACGATTCCGCACCGCGATCACCGGGGTATTATGGGACGCAGCAGCGGCGGGTTTGGGGCGATCACCCAGGCGATGCACCATCCCGAACTATTCAGCGCTTTTGCCTGCCAGAGTGGGGATTTATATTGGGAATACACCTGTCTGCCTGCGCTGAGCAAAATGCACCAGCAGTTAGCGCGTTATGGTGGCGTCGATGCGTTTATCCGCGATATTCCCGACATCCGGCCCAAAGACAGCACCTTCTGGGAACTGGTGATGACGGTGTGTTGGGCAGCAGCCTTTGGCGATAACCCGCAGGCCCCGAACCGTTTTGATCTGCCCATCGACCCCCATTCCGGCGCACTGAACGAGGATGTCTGGGCGCGTTGGCTGCTACATGATCCTTTGCGCAAATTGGAGATGCCGCGTTATATCGAGGCGATGCGCCAGATGAAAGCTATCTACATTGACGCGGGCCAATTCGATGAATACCAGCTTCAGGTCGGGGCGCGGATGCTGCACCACCGGTTGAGCACGTTGGGCGTGCATCATCAATTTGAGGAATATCCTGACGGCCACCGCGACACCCATTATCGTTATGAAGAGTCGCTGCCCCGTTTGTATGAGGCGCTGCGATGAGTTGGAAGAAATGCGCTGTTGGGCTGGCGCTAATTTTGCTGCTGTCGGCGGCGGCGTGTTCGCGCAGCAGCACAAAAGTGATCTACATCACCGCAACGCCTCTCTATGACGAGGCGGGGAATGTGATCGTTCCCCCGACGATGACGCAGAACCGGCCCACCGATACCCCGGTGGTTCCTACACCGAACCCGACTCGGCCCGCCGTCCAGCAGGACAGCGGGTTATATTCTGTCCAGCCGGGCGATACCCTGGGGACTGTCGCGCAGTTATACGGCATCACGATTGAGCAAATCGTGGCGGCTAACACGACTATTGATCCGAACACGCTCGAAGTCGGCCAACTGCTTACCATCCCCGGCGGATCGCTGCCCAACACGCCCAACGCCAAACTGATTCCTGACAGCGAACTGGTGTATGGCCCTACGGCGACTAATTTCAGCGTGGCGGGGACGGTCAAGTTTCGGCAGGGCTTCCTCAAGGCATATTCTGAGACGGTCGATGAGGAAGTGTGGAGCGGGGTCGAGATCGTTGATTTTATCGCCAATTCGTACAGCATCAACCCGCGCGTGCTGCTGGCCCTGTTGGAATATCGCGGCGGCTGGTTGGATGATCCCTATCCGAGCGACGCGCAGATCGCGTACCCGATGGGTATTGTCAAAGAAGGGCGCGAAGGGCTGCTGAGACAGATGCTCGATGCGGCGGACGCGCTCAATTATGGCTATTACGGCTGGAAATATCGCGGCACAGTGACGCTGACACTGCTCGACGGCCAACGCCTGTTTTATGCCCCCGATCTGAATGCGGGTTCAGTAGCGGTCCAATATATGCTCAGCGTGACCACCGATCCGGCCCAGTGGCAGCGTGATGTGCATCCGACCGGCTTTTTCCAGACTTACCTGGCGCTGTTCGGCGATCCGTTTGTGCACGCTTTTGAGCCGATTACCCCCTCTGATCTGACTCAGTCTTCCTGGGCGCTGCCCTTTGCCAAAGGCGAAGAATGGGTCTTTACCGGCGGGCCGCATGGGGCCTATAACAGCGGATCGGCGTGGAGCGCGGTCGATTTCGCGCCGCCCGAACCTCCCGACGAGATCAAACTGGCGCAGGGAGCGTGTTATGTCTCGCCGAACTGGGCGACGGCGGCTGCGCCCGGCGTGATCGCACGCAGCGGCGAGGGTTATGTCATCCTCGATCTCGATGGCGACGGCAACGAACGTACCGGCTGGAATCTCGTGTATCTGCACATGGATGATTATGAGCGCATCCCGGCAGGAACGACGGTTCAGGCGGGCGATAAACTGGCGCATCCTTCGTGCCAGGGTGGATTCAGCAACGGGACACACCTGCACATTTCCCGGCGTTATAACGGCGAGTGGATTCCGGTCGTGTGTGAAGACTGCGCGCCCGGCGTGACCGTCCCGCCGTTCGTGCTGGGAGAATGGACCATGTTCGGTCTTGAGAACCAGGAATACCAGGGGTATATGACTCGCCCCGGCGAAGATAATTATCGGCAGGCGGAACAGACGCGCGACTATGAATTTAACAAGGTGATCTGGTGAGTCCGGCGGTTTTGCGGTATGCTTGCGCCGCGTTTTCCAGATTCACCGGAGGGTGTTAATTTTCATGCGTCTGTTTGATTGCCATCGTCTGCTGGCTGTGATCCTGCTGGCTCTGTTCATCGGGGTAGGGGGATCAGCGGCCTGGGCTGCGCCGCGCGTTGATCATCTTGATTCTCGCCGCAGCCAACAATCGACGTCTACCCCGATCCCGCTGCAAATGCCCACCTCGACACCAACGGCGGGCCCACCTTCCGAAACCCCGACGCGCACGCCCACCTCGGCGGGCCGTCCGTATGCCGAGGCGATCTCTGAGAACGCGAATGTGCGTTCCGGCGCGGGCCTGGAGTTCGATCCCCCAATCGGGCAGATCGATCCCGGTACGACATTCACGATTCTTGGCAGACAAAACGAATGGCTCATGATCGAATATCCCGGCTCGCCGAACGGCATCGGCTGGGTGCATTACAGCGTGGTCAACACCTTCGGTGATGAGACTATGATCACGGAGATTTTGCCGGAGAACGTCCCAACGATTGACCCGGCGCTGTATGCCGTCCAGCAAACCGCCGCCGCGATCACCTCTACGCCGGGCGCGATAGCCTCGCTGACCGCCCAGTCCATGATCACTCCCACCGGCCTTTTTACCGCGCAGCCGGGCCAGTTTATTACGCCGCTGCCCGGCCAATCGCTGCCTACCTTCACTTATCCCCCTGCCACGCCGACTCCGATGGTCGTCCCGCGCACCAATCCCGCACCCACTGCCAATACGGGCCTGCCGCCCGTCCTGCCGATTCTAGTTCTCGGCGCGTTGGGCTTGATGGGGTTGTTGGTGTCGTTTTTGCGGCGGCTGTAGGTGGCGGC
>JACRBK010000194.1 GCA_016234525.1 Chloroflexota bacterium | reverse complement strand
TTTTCGCTGACGGCCAACACTGCCAACAGCCGCTCGCCGCCCGGTGAAGCGGGGTCCGGCTCCGCCAGCGCGACGGTTTGCCCGATCTTGATCTGGTTCGCCAGCGTCTCATCGACGGCCAGTGTCACCGGCACGGTCCAGGGCAGGCCGTTGGTCAGGTGCATATCGTGAACCACGCTCAAATAATCCGCCTCGCCCATGTAACCTGTGAGCGGGCTGTACACGCCGGTGGACACGCATTCCAGGTCGGCAGTATTGAGCGGAGTCAGCGGCACGCGCACCAGACTCTGCGCCCGTTCGCGCATCGCCTCACGCATTTCGCCATCGAGCAGGCGGTTAATCAGTACGCCGCCGTGCGGCGCAATCAGTTTTATAGGTCGTTGTTCTGCCATGCCTTATCCTTCATTGATGATCGTTTGGGGTCGAATGCCGCTTCCGGCGTTCCGGGGAGGCGATTATAGCGCAGTGGGGGCGGTTTGGCGATGCAGGGTTTGGGGAGACAGCGCCCGCGTTGTGTCAGTTTAACAGCGGCCTCACCCCCTGCCCCCTCTCCAACCGGGTTGGAGAGGGGACCGCCGCCGGAGGTTTTTGTACGGCGCGCTCTGTTTTACCCCTATCCCCCGCGATGCTTCGCATCGTCCCCCCTTTCCCCGCTGCGCAGAGAAAGGGAGGGCATGTCGGTTTGCGTAGGGGCGCTGCTTGCCGCGCCCTGCATTTTCTTTATCTTAGGGCACTTCCGGCGGGCGGATCACCGTTTAGGTGGGGGATGATAGCGCCACCCGAAAACCCCGCCGATTGCGGCTTTGGTTCGGGGGATTTCCGTAACGGAACGCAGTACGCGCAGAATCTAGATAGTCATACCAAGATCCCCCTCGCAGAACACGCGCAACATCAATCTCCCGGCGGTTGTCCTCTGGGAAAACGTGTGTTTCGGTCCACTTACTCGCGCACCATTCCCACACATTGCCGCTCATATCTGCTGCCCCATACGGACTGTCACTCGCCGGGCTGAACTGGCCCACCGGTGTGGTCTGGGCGATTTTCAACTCGTTTGTGTTGCATATCTCTTCACACCAGTCATCCCCCCAGGGATAAATAAGCCCACCGTTGCCGCGAGCTGCTTTTTCCCATTCGGCCTCGCCCGGCAGCCAGTAGGGCTTACCTGTCACCTGGGCTAACCAGCGGCAGTAGGCAACCGCTTCGTACCAGCTTACACCAACCACCGGCAAACGATCATCTCCGACCCACTGTAAATCCTTCCAATACTCAGGCTGAGTCATTCTCTCGCCATCACGCCACTGCCAGCCGATCTGGGTCCACCATTTTTTCTCTCGATAGCCGCCCGCTTCAATAAATGTCCGGTATTCGCCCACCGTCACCGGATATTTGCCGATTCGGTACTCAGGTAGAGTGAGGCGGCGCATTGGTTGTTCATGTTTTTCGGCAAGTGCTTTTACACTTTTACCTTGAATGGCTGCGATTTGTTCAGGCGTACTGCCCATCAAAAATGGCCCTGCCGGAACCAATACCGTCTCCGGCTCGAAAGGCAGACGCTGCGGCGGAATTAATTGCAGGGCTGCAATTAATTGCTGTGTATCATAATCAAAACGGGTGTCGCTCAGTTCAACACCCTGCCGGTAGGCTAATTCTTTAATCGGATCAGGTAGATCGTTTTCGCTGGGCATGGTCGCGCCGCGCAGCAGCGCCGGGATCACGGGGATGCCACGTTCGAGCGCGGTTGCAATCTCCAAGCGTACAAAATCACGTGGATCGTCCAGTCGCCGCCGTCCGTTGTCGTCGTGCATCGTCAGCCAGTGTTTGCCGATCATGGCGATCAACACATCACACGATCCGACTCCGTTGGCGATCACTTTCCGAAAATCTGCGCCAGGAGGAATGCTGGTAATATCCTGAAATACCTCAAAATGTTTTTCGAGCCGCTCCCGCAGCAGCAGCGCATACCCGCCCGCATCGTCTCGCCGGTAACAAATAAATATCATTGCCATCGTGATCTCGTCCGTCCGCCGTAGTGAGAAGATTCCGCGCCGCGAATCCTTAACAGCGCAGTGTAATTATTATAACTGAGAACGGAGAGATGGGCAGAGTCCGGATACTGTCGCCGCCGCAGGCTCAAGCCCTGCGGCTATGAGAAAAAGCCTGGAAGCGCACTAAAGGCGCTGAAAACTAGCCGTAACAGCCCCTTCAGTGGGCTTACCCGCTTTTTTATAGCCGGGACGCTTGAGCGCCCGGCGACGGCGGCAAAAACGCCCTGGACTAACTCGCAGGGGGTGAGGCCGCTTTTGCTGACGGCTGACGGCTGATCGCTGACCGCCGTTTTTTTCCCCCTTGTAATTACGCCGCGATCCGTTATACTTATCCAGTTTTTGCGAACACGAATCACGTACTGACCCTACCCCAATTCCGACGCGCGGTAGGTTTTTTGTTGTCTTAGGGAGTAAGCATGAATCCGTCGTTTGAAACCCTGGGGTTGACCCCAGAACTGTTAGCTACCGTGACCGATCTCGGTTACATCGCCCCGACCCCCATTCAGTCCGCCGCTATTCCGCACCTGCTTGAAGGGCGCGACGTGATCGGGCAGGCCCAGACCGGAACCGGCAAAACGGCGGCGTTCAGCTTGCCCATTTTGCACCACCTTGATCTGCATGGGTTGCAGGCGCTGATCCTCACCCCCACGCGCGAACTGGCGATCCAGACGGCGGAAGCGATTCACCGTTATGGCAGCCGGTTGGGCGTGCGTGTGCTGCCGATCTACGGCGGGCAGCCTTACGAACGCCAGGTACGCCGGTTGGAAAAAGGCGTGCAGGTAGTGGTCGGCACGCCGGGCCGCACGCTCGACTTGATCCGCCAGGGCGCGCTTGATCTCAGCGGCGTGCGCTTCGTGGTGTTGGATGAAGCCGACGAAATGCTCAAGATGGGCTTTATCGAAGATGTCGAGACGATCCTCAGCGAGACGGACGCGCAGACGCGCCAAACCACGCTGTTTTCAGCCACGCTGCCCGAAGCGATCCGGCGGTTGGCGGGCAATTATATGCATAATCCGCTGGTCGTGGCCGTCGCGCCCGAAACTGTCACTGTCGAGAATGTGACCCAGCGTTTTTATATGGTGCGCGAGAGCGAAAAGATCGCCGCGCTCAGCCGCCTGTTGGAAGTCGAAGACCTGAAGAATACGCTGATCTTCGCCCGCACCAAAGCGGGAGCCGGGGAACTGGCCGAAACGTTGATTGCGCGCGGCTACCCTGCCGAAGCGATTCACGGCGACCTGCCCCAGGCGGAGCGCGAGCGTATCCTCGCCCGCTTCCGTCACGGCCAACTGACGATTTTGGTCGCGACAGACGTGGTCGCGCGCGGGGTGGACATTCCCGACGTGTCACACGTCATCAACTTCGACATCCCGCAGCTTTCGATTGAATATGTACATCGCATCGGGCGCACCGCCCGCGCCGGGCAGAGCGGCGAAGCGATCACGATCATCACGCCCGCCCAGCGTCATGCGTTGCGACGCATCGAAGAATATATCCACAAGCCGATTGTGCGCGGCGAACTGCCCAGCCGGGATGCCGTGTTGGCGCGCCGTCATGCGCAGTTCCTCTCGATGCTGCTCGATCAGGCGAATGCTGGTGAATTTGACCAGGAAGGCGCGCTGCTCGAAGAACTGAACGAGATGGGTTACTCGCCCGATCTGATCGCCGCCGCCGCGATCCGGCTGCTGCGCGCGCACGAAGCGCAGCGCCCGCTGGAAGACATCAATCTGATCAAAGAATTCAAAGAACCGTCACAGCGCCGCGACGAACGCCGTTTTGATCGCCGTGACGAACGTGGTGGAGATCGCCGCTCAGATCGTGGTTCAGATCGCCGCCCGGATCGCCGCGAGTCCGCCAATGGGGATCAGCCGCGCCCGCGCAGTAGCAAACGGGATCGCCTGGGACACGAAGCGGGTATGGTCAGTCTGTGCATGAATCTCGGCCATACGAGCGGGATTCGCCCCGGTGATGTGGTCTATACCATCGCCAGCGCCGCCAACATCCCCGGCAAATCGATTGGCGCGATTGACATTCGCCAGTCCGAAACCTACCTGGATGTGCCGGAAGCGCACGCCGACGCTGTGTTACACGCCATGAAAGACGGCAAAATTCGCGGGCAAGTTCTCAAGCTGGTCCGCGCCGAACGCCGCTCGAAATAGCGGTCAGCCGTCAGCTTTCAGCTTTCAGAAAAAACAAATTCAAAGAGCGTGACTATCATCACGCTCTTTTTGTTGGCGTACAACAAGTGGTCAGTCCAGCTTGACCTTGTAGGGATGAGGTCGCTCTTAACCAGCGCCCGTTTTAAGACTCGTGAATCCATTTGCCGTCTCCTCTGCTCTTACAGGTATAACGTTTTCAACAGAGGATAAGGTCAAACCCATGTTTTACCCGAAAAATGTACCCACTATCGAGCGGATTGGGCGTGTCATTAGTGGTATTGCGCTCATCATTGTAGGATTATGGAGACTTTCTGCCGGAAGCGCTGATGCAGTGGTGGTAACGGTACTCCTGATCAGCACGGCAGTCTTCATCATGGTGACAGGCTTCATCGGGTGGTGTCCAGCGTGCGCGATGGTTGGACGTAAGCTTAAACAGAAGGAAACACGCTGATCAGCCTGGTATGAATACAAAAAGTCAGCACGACTCCGAACTCATTCAGGCTGCCTGTGCGGGGGATACTGATGCAATCGAACAAGTATTGCATCAGTTCCACCCTACTGTCACGCGCTTCGCACAAAAGTATTGCGCCACGCCCGAAGATGTTGAAGATGCCGTGCAGGAAACCTTATGGATCGCGGCGCAGAAGATCGGGACCCTGCGCGTTACTTCGGCCTTTGTCTCGTGGCTGTTCCGCATCGTTCGTAACCACTGCTACCGCTTCCTACACCTCAAACTGCACGAAGACACGGTTGACGATTTCTCGCAGTTCGATCTAATCGACTCAAACCCTGAACGGCTGGCTCTTTTAAAGCAGGATGTTATCTGCGCGCTGGCCCAGCTTCCTGTGACCTACCGCCAGGTGTTAATCATGCGAGATATTGAGGAACTTACCTCGCCGGAAGTGGCATACCGATTGGGACTAACGGTGGCGACCGTCAAAAGCCGTCTTCATCGCGCCAGAAACATTCTGCGCAATTCACTTCAGGCATGGAATGAGTAGGCATAAAAAATAAAAATCACTGAAAACGCCCCCTCTATGATCCTATTGTAGAGGGGACGTTTGTTTTCCCCCTGGTGCAACCCCTGGCACAACCAAAGCGTAGAATACTGCATGTCTCGTTCGTGTTGATCCATGAGGATAATACCTGATGAAACATCTATTAAGAGGCGCGGTCCTGCTCGTGATCATCGTGATCAGTCTATCTCCGGCAGTCTACAGCCGGGCGCAAGATGAGTCGGAATTTGACGGCGTATGGTTTGTCGAAGATGGCTTCGTGGTGCTGAATATCGAAGGTGATCTGGTAGAAATCCTGGCGCCCGGCCAGGATGGCTGCACTCCGATGATGGAACTGGAACTGGACGGCGACGAGGTGTTTGAAAACGGCGTCGTCGTCTATACCCTCGAACTCGCTGAGGACGATGAAATACTGGTGATCTGGCAGGGCGATGAAGTAGCCGCCGAAGCAGAATATTATGAGTCGCTGGATGAAGTCTGCACAATGCACGCCTTCGATATTTCGGTGGAGACGATCACCTCATTAGACGATGTGGAGACGTTGATCAGCGAAGTGTTCGATCAGAGCAGCATCCCCGGTATGGCAGTGGCGATTGTCGGGCCGCAAGGGGTGATCTGGAGCGGCGGTTATGGCTTCGCCGATGTAGACAAGGGGCTGTCCGTCACACCCGATACGCCGTTTATGCTGGCCTCTGTCACCAAAGTTTTTACCGGAACCTCGCTGATGATGGCCTGGGAAGAAGCTGGTTTTGACCTGGATATGCCCGTCAATGACCTGCTGCCTTTCCAGGTGGATAACCCGCACACTGACGGCGAAGTGATCACGCTGCGCCACCTCGCCACACATACCTCCGGCCTGCTGGATAACTGGGAGATTTATAACGCGATGTACACCCCAGGCGATTCCCCGATTGCATTGGGCGACTTTTTGGAAGGGTATCTGACAGCGGGCGGCGAATGGTACGACGCGGACGAGAATTTCGCGGACTGGATGCCCGGCGAAGTCGCAGAATATAGCAACGTGGGCGCGGCGCTGGCGGGTTATATGATGGAGATGATCACCGGCACGCCGCTGGATGATTACGCCGACGCGCACCTGTTCGGGCCGCTGGGCATGACGAATACTCATTGGCATCTGGCGGACTTCCCCGACGTGAGCATCATCGCGATCCCCTATGAAAATGGGGAGACGGCCCTGGATCATTATGGCTATCCCACCTGGCCGGATGGACAGCTTCGGTCCAGCGCGAACGATCTGGGGCGCTTTTTGGCAACGATTCTGAACGGTGGCGAGTTAGACGGCGTGCGCATTTTGCAGCCGGAGACGATTGACGCCATGATGCAACCTCAAATCCCCACTGCCGATCCTTATCAGGGTTGGTTCTGGGCGCTCGGTGACAAACCGGGCGAAGCCGGGCACAGCGGCGGCGATCCTGGCGTGGCGACCAATATCGGGATCAACCGGAATCTTGGCCTGGGGCTGATCTTGTTGACCAACAGCGATTCGAGTGAAATGAGCCTGGTGTGGGACGCGCTCGCCGGGCCGATCTTCGAGAGCGCAGCGGTTTTGAAAGGGGAATAAGCCCACGCCCAAGATTTACCCCTCACCCCCCGCCCCCTCTGTCCCCACCCGCTGCGCAGAGAAAGGGGGAGAAGGGGTGGGGTCAGTCCATGTTGATTTTGTAGGGGCGAGGCGCCGCGTCGCCCAGGGTAGGGCAATGCACTTTGAGAAAATAATCCGGTTATGCTGAGGGGAGAAGTCAAAAGTGACCTCATCCCCCTGCCGCAGCCGACCTTTCTCCCCCTTTCTCTGCGTAGCGGGGAAAGGGGGCTGGGAGGATAGGGGTAAATCCGCATGACCAGATTAATTAGTAAAAGTGCATAG
>JACRBK010000193.1 GCA_016234525.1 Chloroflexota bacterium | reverse complement strand
AGAGATCGTTGATCGGCATAAGGGCCAGATCGAAATTTTTAGTCTGGGTATCGCGGGTGAAGGGTCGTGCTTTAGGGTATGGCTGCCCGCCCGGCGCGAGGAAGAGTGAGTCTGTCAGGTCGGGTGTTTTTCGTAGGAGGGAAGGGAATAACTATGACGAAAAAAAGAGTGCGAAATGGGCTCGTACTGGGGGGATTGGTGGTGGTGGTGCTGCTGGCCGCCGTCATCATCTGGGTTTACCGGCAGCTTACCAAAGAAACCATTAAGCTGGGCAGCAGCGAGGGCGAACTCGTTTTTATGTCCGACCGGGATGGTGACTGGGACCTCTATCTGCTGGATAAAGAAGGCGAACTGCATAATCTCACCGCCGAGAGTGACGCGCACGAGTATTATCCTGGTTTTACCTTTGACGGCGAACAGATCAGCATGTTCTCGACCGCGACCGGCGATGTAACCCCGGCGCGTGTTAATACGGACGGCAGCAACTTCAAGACGCAGAGCATGATCGAGTCGATTATGTCCGTGTTAACAGAGGGGAACACCGATTGGGACCCGGCCTGGGATCCCGGTGGGGATCGGCTGGCCTGGAACAAGGTCTTGCCGGGAATGCCACCCAAAATAGATCTGTTTGTGTCGGATGCGAACGGCGAGAACCGTGTTCAGATTACGGATGATAACGCGCTTGAGGGGATGCACGCCTGGTCGCCAGACGGTACGGAACTCGCGTATGTCTCTCTCGGTGATAACAGCAAATATAATACCTACAAGATAAACGTTTTTGATAAAACCGCTGTCCGGCTGACTGATCACAATACCAACGATTACCAGCCTTTCTGGTCCACCGACGGCAGCAAGATATTGGTTATATTCTCGTTCCGGGTGGCGATGGTGGATGGCGAAACCGAAATGTCGGTCATGAATGCCGATGGCAGTGATCTGCATTCCCTGGGCGAAGACGAGGTTTTCAGTGGCGATCTGACCTATTCCCCGTATGGCGGTGAGGTCGCCTATGTCTCGAATGAGACCGGGTACTGGCACATTTACCTGATGGATGCTGACGGCTCGAATGTCCGGCAGCTTACCGAAGGAGAGTCTAATAACCTGTACCCGGCATGGCGACCAGTCCCCGCCGAAGAGGTAACGGAATAAGCACAGACGGGCCATTGAAAAATTTGAGTGGTGGTTCGGTAGGGGCAGGGCAAACCTGCCCGTTTTGGGGGCTGCGCTACTGCGCCCCTACAGAAACCCGCTCGGCTGCGGTCCCCTCTCCAACCGAGTTGGAGAGGGGGTAGGGGGTGAGGCCGGTTTTGACTTTTATCCTCGAATTTTCTCAAAGCACATTGCGCTGCCCAGAGCGACTGTGTTTTTAGAGCGTGTCTGTAAATTATGGGCCTTTAAGGAAAATCCGGTCAATCGTAGGGGCAGGGCTTGCCCTGCCCAGGGCGCCGCAAGCAGCGCCCCTACAAAAGCCCCTTTCTGCCGGATGTTTCTAGAAGATATTCTCTCCGGTCTTGAATTTATAAACACGCTCTTAGTCCTTATGTTTTCGCTTCCTCAAGCTGTGATGTGCAGTGCGCGCAGCGTGTCGCCTTGATCGGGATGGTCGACAGGCAGTACGGGCATTCTTTGGTGGTCGGATCGGCGGGAGCAGGAGCGGGCGGCTGGCGTTTGAGGCGGTTGATCTGTTTGATCAACAGGAAAATCACCAGCGCCACGATCAAAAAGTTGATGACCGTATTGATAAACAGGCCATAATTCAGCGTGGCGGCCCCGGCTGCCTGCGCCTCTGCCAGTGTTTCATAATCCGTGTCGGACAGGTTGATAAACAGGTCCGCAAAATCCACATTGCCTAACAGGCGGCCAATCGGCGGCATGATCACATCATTGACCAGCGACTTCACAATATCGTTGAATGCCGTGCCAATGATGATACCTACGGCCAGATCGAACACGTTGCCGCGTATGACGAATTCCCGAAACTCCCCCAGGAATCCCCCAACGCGCTTACTCTGACCCAAAAGCGCTTTGGTGCCTTGCTCTCTCATGATCTTTTCTCCCTAATTGTCTAAGATTATTTCGAGTTCAATCTCGTCGCGCAGCGGAATTCCCTCCAGCCCGATCAATGGTATCTGCGGCTTGAGCCGGCGCGAGGCTTCCAGCGCGTTGGGATATAACGCGGCCAGCCGGAACCCGCGTTTTTGGTAAAAACGCAGGGCATGGACATTATCGTTGGTCGTGATTAACCATAAACGGCTGCATCCGGCCAATTGTGCGGCAGTCTGTACGGCGGCCAACAGCGCCGATCCTACGCCGATCCCCTCGGCCCGGCTGTCGAGCGACATCACCTCGCACTCGTGCCCCGCGATCCGGTAGGTGAGCAGTCCCACTCGTTCGGGGCCACGCCACGCCACAAAACCGGGAAAGATGGTCATATCATAGAGGACGCCGCGTGATACCATCAGCGAGCTGCCCCATTCTTCGGCGATCAACTGGTTGGCCCAACCGCGATCGGTGTCGATCAGCGGACGAACTTCGACCCGTGTTTCGGCGCTCATACGGTTTACTCAGTGAAAATCATGCGCGAGATATAGGCCGCGCCCACGATCACAATCGCCCCGATGCCCATCACTACCATCAACACGTTAATTCCTTCGGCGCTGGCGGGTTCTTTTTTTTCTGACAGGGACCACGAAGCCATATAGGTTTCAAGATCAACCAACTGCTCATCGCTGAGCGAGCCGCCTGCCGCCGTGCCAAAGGCGGGGATGTGGCTGTCACGCACGATCAGCCGCGTATCGGCGCTAAACTCAAACCCCGGAAAATCGGGTTTCAGGCGACCTTTGCCCTCTGGCCCATGACAGCCATTGCACGACTTGGCATAAATCACCGCGCCCGCCGCCGGATCACCAAAATAATCGGGAACCTGTTCCAGCTTCACGTCAATATTCGGTTCGGGCAGCGGGGGAATCTCGCCAGTGGCCCACGTTTCGAGATACGCGATCAGGTCATCGACCTGCTCATCATCGAGCAGTTTATCATAGGCAGGCATGGCTAGGCCGCCGGGTTCATCGGGCTGGTAACCGTTTTCGACCACCTCGCGCGCTTTTTCAACTCCGCCAGCCTCAAACGCCGCGCCAGCGACCATTGCCGCGCCGCCCGGTGCGTGACACGCCTGGCAAAATTCGGCAAAAACCGCCGCGCCACGCAGCGCCGCGAGTTCGTCACCCTGTTCGCCTTGTTCGCCTTCGCCGCCTTCAGCCGGGCCGTCGCCGTGACCATCCTGGGCCATCGCCACCTGTGCCGCGAGCAGCAGCACGATTCCGGCAACAAGAGCCAGGAAGGGGATTAATCGTCTCATAGAGCACCTCCTGATTGGGGGGATTCAAAAAGCCCACCGTAGATTATACAGCGGGCCGGGTTGAACGAGAAACAGTAAAGCCCAACTGCGTATAACAATCTACACCGCTTTCGTAAACGATTCACGCTGGAGACCGGGCGGTGAGGAGGATCCATCATGGCATACCGTAGCTACCGTACCGTGTCCTTCGTCCTGAAATATTCTCTCGCTGCCGTGATCGCCTGCGCGGTCTTTCTGGCCCTGATCCCCCTGAATTCACCGCCCCCGGTAACAGCGCGCCAGGCTGCGGCGACACCTACGGCGCTGCCCGCGCCCCGCTGGGGGCCGGAGATAATACACTTTCGCGCCGACACAGGGCGAAGCGGGGTTTTTGACACCCCGGCCATCCAAGATCAGCCGGTTATCCAGTGGCGATCCGAACTGGGCGACTTTTTCTTGGGGACACCGCTGGTCGTGGACGGTGTGCTCTACACGGGCGGTTCGAATGGCTCCGTTTATGCTATCGACGCCGCCAACGGCAGCGTGTTGTGGTCTGTAGGGGGATTCGAGGCGGTCGAAACGGCGCTGGCAGTCGCCGGGGATGTGCTGATCGTAGGGGGTTTCAGCAGCACCGTACAGGCCCTTGACCGGCGTGACGGAACGGTTATATGGTCGGTGGATACCAGTACCTTCGTGTTCGCTGCACCGCTGATCAAAGACAATCAGGTGTACATTGCCACGTATGACAGTCTGCTCGCGCTTGACCTGGAAACGGGCAGCCTGGAATGGGAATCGGATACCGGCGATGAAATGGGTTTTGCCAGTTCACCGGCGCTGGCGGACGATACGCTCTATGTCACTACTCCGGCAGGTCTGTTGGCGTTTGATCGCACTACCGGCCAGGAGCGCTGGCGGATTCCGGCTGAAACGCAGTTTTGGGGACTGGCTGTGACAGAGGATCTGGTGGTGGCAGGCAGCTCAGCTGGTTTCCTCTTTGCTTATGACCAGCAGAGCGGCAAACAGCAATGGGCATTCAAGGCCAACCATCTCGGCGAGGATAATATATGGTCCGCCCCGGCTGTCGATGGTGATCGGCTTTACGTGGGCAACAGTGATAGGTTTGTCTACGCCCTGGAAACCTCCAGCGGCCAGCCGGTCTGGACGTTCGAAACCGCCGGGACTGCCGTCAGTGACCCGGTGGTGAGTGATGGCGTGGTTTACGTCAGCGACAGCAATCACGCCCTGCCCGATGGCCCGCGCCACCTCTACGCCCTGGACGCGCACACCGGCGAGAAACTGTGGACCTTCGAGCTGAACAGCACTCTGCTCACGACCCCGGCGCTAGGCGATCATGGCCTGTATATAACCACCATCACTGGCGAGATTTTGGCGCTCGAATGATACGCCCGCGTGGGTCGGTTGAATCCCCTCTCCAACCCGGTTAGAGAGGGGATAGGGGGGTAGGGCCGTTTTGCGAAGAACTGAATAGGTTCCTAAACTCCATAAATCCTCGGAGCCGCTCCTTACTTCTTGTTATTCTCTTCGTAATCGAGAATTTCGGTGTATTCTTCCGTAGCGCCGCGCTTCCAGTAAATACGCGGCACAATAGAATCCTCTACGATCCGATCTTTATGCTGGATCACGCGCTTGATCACGCTTTCCACCAGGGTTTCGTTGAGCAGGTGGGGTTTGAGGCCAAGATCAAACAATTCCTTGTGGTCAGGATTATAATAATGTTCTTCCATTTCCACGCGGGGATTCTGGTAGTGGGCGATCTTCACATCAATGCCCAACTGTTTCGCGGCGTGTTTGACGTGCAGCGCCAGATCTAACACCGAAAAATGTTCGACCCACTGGTTAAACACGCGCATCCGGCCCGGCGCGGGCGCATTGAGCGTGGTCAGTTCGACGCATTGCAGCGTGTCGCGGATGTCGAGATAACCGCGCGTCTGCTGGCCTTTGCCGAACACCGTCAGCGGAATCCCGGCGACGGCCTGTACGCAGAAGCGGTTGAGCGCCGTCCCGAATGATTCGTCATAGTCAAAACGGGTCAGCAGGCGATCATCGAGTTTGATCTCGTCGGTATCAATGCCGTACACCACGCCCTGATTCAGATCGGTAGCGCGCAGGCCCCACACTTTGCAGGCGAACATGATATTGTTGCTGTCGTGGACTTTGGTCAGGTGATAGAACGATCCCGGCTGGCGAGGGAAGGGCAGCACGTCTTTGCGCCCGCGAAATTCGACCTCAAAATAACCTTCGGGGATGTCTACATTGGGCGTGCCATATTCGCCCATCGTACCGAGCTTGACCAGGTGCGCATCCGGCGCAAATTCTTTCATGGCGAACAGCACATTCAGCGTGCCATTCACGTTGTTTTCATGAACATGCACCGCATGATGCACGTCAATCATCGAATAGGGGGCGCTGGGGATTTCGCCGTAATGAATAATCGTTTCGGGTTTGAAGTCGCGGATCACGCGGCTGATGAAGTGCCAGTCTTGCACATCCCCTACGAAGGATTCGATGTCGAGCTGGGTGATTTCTTTCCAGGCTTCGACGCGCGCGCGCAGGCTTTGGATCGGGGTCAGGCTGTCCGTCCCACGTTCCAGGTGCATCATACGCCGCAAGAAATTATCCACGACCGCCACGGTATGGCCGCGCTTGCTGAAATACATGGCGGTGGACCAACCCAAATAGCCATCACCACCAAGCACTAAAATACGCATCGTCTGGTCAATCTCCTGACATGATTTATAGGTTGACTACGGCTCAAAAAGTTACCGCGCCTGATCATATTACGCAAACACTCCGGTTTAGGTGCCGTTGCGTTATAATAAAGATGTTTGTTGACGCTAGGCGAGGGACCACGATGACTACCGCACGCGATACGGTTGAAATCAAAATCGAAGTGACTCAGGACGAAGATTACGGCACAGTGTATGTGGCGACCAGTGACGAATTAGGACTGGTCACGGATGGCAAGACGTTTGAAACCCTGCTCGATCACCTGCGCGAAGCGCTGGACTTGTGCCTGAAAGACGCCGCTGAACTGAATATCACACCTAAACCGTGCTTAAATATGGTAATATAAAGGAAACAACATAAAAAGCCAGTTGCGGGCTGCTTTCTCCGCTTGTCCTTCCCATGACCACACAACAAAATACAGTTTTTCTCGCCTACAGCCAGGATGCCGTTCGACGGTTGCCTTTGTTAATCTCGCTTGAATTACGCCGACGGGGTTACGATGTGTTTATGGATGAGCGTCATTTTAGGCGCTTCGATTCCCCACCGGAACGCATTCTGAACGAAATTGAGCGGCGCAGCCATTACGTGCTGCTGCTCACTCCCGCCTCGGTGCGCTATGGTTTCAATCCCTCAGAAAATCGGTTAACAGCCGAGATTCACCAGGCGAAACAAACGCACCGTCATATGGTCGTGTTGTGGGGCTACAGCCGAATGCCCTTGCGACTCGACTGGTTGATGCGTTCGATTTTGGCCGATGACTTCGAAAGCCTCGAAATGGAGTATGTGAATTTCGCGAGTTTGGCAGCATCTCTCGACGGATTGCTATCGTTCAAAAAAGACGAGACCGGGCGCGACTTACATCTTGGGAATCCAGCAGGACCGACGGCCTCCGAAGCCGAACTACAAGCTGAAGTGCTGATTGATGAGGGGTTAACTGAGAAATATGATGCCGAGATGCATAATCGCCGGGGCGAGGCTGAGATCTACTTTAATGAAGCGCTACAAATAGACCCTGCGTATGCCAGAGCCTATTTTGAACGTGCAGAGTACCTGTACTCGCGTCTCTATTCGAGCACACAAGATACTGACGTGGGCCAGATTCTTGCAGATTATAATACTTCAATACAGCTTGAGCCGGATGAAGCACGATACTACGGCGGACGAGCGCAGCTATACAACCGGATTCACAACTATGAGGCCACCCTAGCCGATTACACCAGCGCGATCCGCTATGCGTGCGAGGAAGCGACTTATTACAGTAGCCGCGCTCAAGTATATCGGTCTATCGGAAAATTTCTGAATGCACTGGCAGACTACGATAGGGCTATTCAGTTCAGCCCACGTAATGATCGTTACTTCTTTGCTCGAAGTGATATCTACTCAAGAATGAAGGATTTCCAATCAGCCGTAAACGATATGAATAACGCGATTGAACTCGATCCATACCCGCCGTACTT
>JACRBK010000192.1 GCA_016234525.1 Chloroflexota bacterium | reverse complement strand
CGGCGACACCGGGTATGCTTTTGTTGTAGACGCGAATAATCAGGTGATCGGGCATCCGACGTTGGAATATACTGCCGAGAGCCAATTGTTGGATTACAGCAGTGATCCGGCGGTGGTGGCGCTTAAGAACAGCCCGGATCGAATTACCTCTTATAAAGATTCCAGCGGCAACCGCTGGCGAGTTTATACCCATCGCCTTGAGAACGGCTGGGGGATTATCGTCCAGCAGCGCGAGTCCGAAGTGTTGGCTCCGCTGCGCGACTTTCAAAGGGCGGCCCTGATTGTGATCTTGATCGTGGCCGTGGCGGTGTTGGTGTCGATGTGGGTGGTGATCGGGCAGGCGCTGCGCCCGGTGCGTGTGTTGACTCAAACCGCCTCCGCGATTGCAGGGGGCGACCTCACACGCCGGACAGCGATCCAGCGCCGTGACGAAGTAGGGGTGTTGGCCCTATCGTTTGATACGATGACATCCCAGCTTCAAGACTCGATCAATACCCTGGAAGAACGGGTCAAAACGCGCACGCATGATCTCGACCTGGCCCGCCAGGAAGCCGAGCGCGCCAACAATATCAAATCCCAGTTTTTAGCCAGCGTTTCTCACGAACTGCGCACGCCGCTCAATGCGATCATCAATTTTACCCAGTTCGTGCTGTCGGGCATGATGGGACCAGTCACCGACCGGCAGAACAACGCGCTTAATAAGTCGCTGAACAGCGCCGTTCATCTGCTCGATCTGATCAACGATGTGCTTGATATTTCCAAGATCGAGGCGGGATCGCTGCAATTGTTTGTAGAAACCGATGTGGATGTGGCGGCAGAAGCGAAGGAAGTGATCGAGACAGCGGGCGCTTTGCTCAAGGATAAGCCGGTGGAACTGACGCTGGAGGTGACTCCCGCGCTGCCGCTGATCTGGGGCGACAAGCAGCGTATTCGCCAGATCATGCTGAACCTCGTCTCGAACGCCTGCAAATTTACCGAACAGGGGCAGATCAAATTGTGTGTGCTGCGCCGGGACGAATCGGTACTGGTCACCGTCACCGATACCGGGCCAGGGATTCCGGAGGAAGAACGCAAAATCATCTTCGAGGTGTTCCAACAGACTCAAGTTGGGCTGCAAAAGGGCGGCGGGACCGGGCTGGGACTGCCGATCTCTAAACGGCTGGCAGAGGCACACGGCGGGACGTTGTGGTTTGAAAGCACGGTGGGGAAGGGGTCAACCTTTTACGTCAAACTGCCCGTTGCCGCAGAGGTGCTAAAACCCTTGATGGTATCTCCTGAAAAAATGGGAGAGGGTCATGGATAAGCCTGTCTTTTTATATGTAGAAGATGATGCCTACAGCCGGGAGATTATGTCGCTCATCTTAGGCGATATGCTGGGGTATTCCAACGTGACGGTGTTTGAGAACAGCACCGATTTTGTGGCGCGGCTAGAAAAACTGACGCTTAAGCCAGAGGTGATTTTTTTGGATATTCATATGCTGCCCCACAATGGTTTCGAAATGTTGAGCATGATCCGGCAGCATCCTGACTATAGTGGGGTAAAGGTGATCGCGTTAACGGCGAGTGTGATGAATGAAGAAGTCAACCGGCTGCGCGAGGCGGGTTTTGATAGCTGCCTCGCCAAACCGCTCGATCAACGTTCTTTTCCTGATGTATTGGCGCGGATTTTAGCGGGTGAGCATATTTGGCGGATCAAATGAGGAGTTAGCAGGATGCAGACCAAACACGCTTTAGTGATAGATGACAACGAAAACAACCTTGAGGTGTTAGACGAACTGCTGGGGATGGTGGGCATTAGCTGTACCCTGGTGCAAGATGTTTCGCAGCTCGATGCGGCTCTTGCGACTTTGACACAACTGGACATCGTTTTTCTTGATCTTGAAATGCCTCATGTGAATGGTTATGAGATGTTAGCGATGCTGCACCAAGAGATCGGCCTCGATGTGCCGGTGGTGGCCTGTACGGTTCATCTCAACGAAATCCAGACGGCGCGTGAGCACGGATTCCACAGCTTTTTGGGCAAGCCGCTTAATCCCAAACGTTTTGCCGATCAGATTCGCCGTATTATAGATGGTGAGCCGGTGTGGGAGGCGCGTTAAGCAGTCTCCACCGCCTGAGGACAAAAAACAGCCCTCAGGCGGTGATATTTCCCCTACAAGTTAGTTATTGGCTGGATTGGGCGGCTGGCGGCGGATTTCATCGACCCGGCGGCGCATGTTCTGCGCATCCTGATCATAGGGATTATGTTCGAGCGCGCGGGTAAAAGCATCATAAGCCGCGTGCCAGTCGCGCCGGTCAATATAGATCAACCCCATGTTGTAATGCACATTCGGGTAGGCCGCATCCAGATCGATCACACGCTGGTAAGCGATCAGCGCCTGATCCTGCCCGGTCTGGTTGGACGTGACCAGTTTGCCCAGGTAAGCCGCCGCCAAGTTGGACCATACCGACGGGTTTTCCGGGGCGATCCGCGAGGCTCGTTCCAGCACTGGCACGGCGCGATGATGTCGCCCCGCCAGGATATACGCCCCGCCCAGGTTCAGCAGCACATTCACATCGTTCGGGCGCAGCGCGAAGCAGCGTTCTAACAGCGGGATCGCGTCTTTGCCGTTCCCGCCCGTCAGCAGTGCTGCTGCCTGCTGCATCTGGCGCTGAAACTGTTCGTCGGCTGCACGCTCTAAATGTTCGTTCAGGCGTTCGTGTTCATCCTGTCCGCCGTTGTCAGAGGGTGTGGTCTGGTTAGGGTCGGTCATAGATCGTCGTCGTCATCCATGTAATCGTCGTCGGCTTCGTCATCTTCGTCATCATCTTCGTCATCACCGTCGCCGCTGCCGACACCGTCGTCATCTTCGTCATCTTCGTCATCTTCATCATCTTCGTCGGCTTCGTCATCATCGTCGTTCAGATCATACAGATCGTCGATCTCGTCATCGTCGAGCAGATGTTTGAGTTCTTCATCCATATATTCGTCGTCGTACTCGCTGTAATCGAACAGCGCCAGATGATCTGTGCCGGAGAGTGACGAAGCCGCTATCGCTTCTTCGACCGCTTCCATCAGCACATTGTCATCCGTCGATTCGGCCATCGTCGCCAGTTCGGTCAACACTTTGTTCGCGGCGCGCCCACCGATCTCCCCCATCGCCCAGATCGATACTTCCTGGATCTGGCGGTCGTCGTCATAGGCCAGTTCGGCCAGCCGGGGCAGCGCGGGCCGCAGTTCGAGTTCTCCCGCAGCGCGGGCGGCTTCGTAGCGCATCTCCGGGTGTTCGCTGGAAAGTTCCTGCATGATCTGGCCCTGCCAGATTCCATCGCAGGTACGGCCCATCGCAAACACTGCGCTGGCGCGCATCATCAGTTCGTCGGCATTATAGGCGTCGAGAATAAGCTCTGTCACGCCCTCGCGGCTACAGTTGCCAATCGCTTCTAAAGCCCGGCGGCGCACATCCAGGTCTTCGCTCCGGTTGTGATAGATCGCCAGGATCGTGTCTTGCAGGTGGGTGTTAAAGGCGTCTGGCAGTTTGCCCAATTCGCCTTTTAACACGAACTGGCCGAGCGCCTGGGCCGCCGCTGCGCGCACCTCGGAGAAGGGATCGTTTTGCGCCAACTGCATCAATTGTTCGATCACGCGGCGCGGGCTGTCTTCTAACACACCTTCAATCGCCGCGACGCGCACTTCGGGATCAGGATCAGTCAGCGCCGGGTGAATGATCGTGCTGAAATCAAGCTCAAAGTTGATCTCTGCTGTTTCAACCAGGCGCGTGATCAGGCTGCGGCGGCGCTCAATAGACATCTGGGGCCACAGCGCCAAAAAAGTGTCCAGCGAATCGCCGTCCAGGTCCGACAGGCTGTGAATCGCTTCGGCGTTCAAGACGGCGTCCGGGTTGCGCAGGAGTTCAATCGCGCGTTGGAAGCGCACTCTTGTGTCTTTGACTAACGGGGACATATCCTTTATCTCTACCTCGTGTCCGTGTTTTATTTTAAACTGTCCAGGTTAATCGGGTTTACGATGTCGTTGATCACGGTCAGGAAAATCAGACCGAGCAGCAGCAGCACGCCGATAAAGTGAATCAGCCCTTCGCGTTCCGGCTCCATCGGCTTGCCACGGATGATTTCAATCACCACAAACAAGATGCGCCCGCCGTCCAAACCAGGGATCGGCAGCAGGTTGGTGACCGCCAGAGCAACGCTGAGCATCGCGGCGAACAGGACGATAGGATACATTTCGCCTTCGTCCAAGGTTTGTTTGAAGATCGGCGCGCCAATCTGCCCGATCCCTACCGGGCTGACCGGGCGAGCCGCCCCCGGTTCGACATCTCCCTTGAAGATGTCGCCGACCAATTCACCCATCAGGCGGTGCAGCCGGACAAATTCCTCAGCCCCGGTCTTGACCGCTTCACCCGGCCCCAGGGCGCGGGTGTAGGTTTCTTCGTTGCGATTAATAGCGGTCAGGCCGACGGCGGCAGGTTCTACCCCCACGATCCCGATCCCGATCCGCACCGTACCCTCGGAGTCTTTTTCCGGCACGACGGGCAGGTCCAGCCGTTCGGTTCCGCGCACTACCGTGACGCTGATTTCCTCGCCGTCATGGGCGCGGGTATATTTCTGCAACTGGTCCACGCTGGTGATCTCAATGCCGTCCACCGCCACGATCATATCTTCGGGCAGAAACCCAGCGGCATAGGCGGGCATGGATTTTTCTACGCTGTCAATATAGACGCGCTCGATATTGGTTTCTTCGCTTGATGTGGCGACCAGGGTGGTTTCGAACTCTTCCCCGTCGCGCTGGACCACTAATGTGAGCGCCTGGTTGTTATTCTCGCTGATCCAGTCGTTAAATTCGTCCGCCGACTCAACCTTTTGCCCGTTCAACGCGACGATCACATCGCCTTCTTCTAACCCGGCATCAGCGGCGGCAGAATCAGTTTGGATGTCATAGACCGTCACATCGGCGCGGGCGTAAGGCTGCCCGACCAACGCAACGATGATAAACAGCACCAGCGCCGCGATAAAGTTGATGCCCGGCCCCGCCGCCATGAAGAACATGCGCTGCCAGGGCGTAGCCTGAAAAACGCTCTTGGGATTTTTGATCCCGCGTTCTTCGATCTCGCTCCGGTCGGTTGCCATTTCGGCTTCGGTTTTGGGTTTGACAAAGTCTTCGCCGTAGGGCCGCACAAACCCGCCAATCGGCAGCCAATTCAGGGTATAGATGGTGTCTCCCTTACGGAAGAGTGTACGCGCACGCGGCGGGAACCCGATCCCAAATTCGAGCACTGTGATCCCCGACAGTTTGGCGGCGATAAAATGCCCAAACTCATGGATGATCACCAGTGGAACCAGGACAATCACAAACGACGCCAGCCCTAGAAAAAAGTTATTCATCGCTTTTCAATGCACCTCGATACATGACCGACTTCACTTTACAAAACAAAAAGGCGTCTAAACAAGGACGCCCCTGGTGAGCTGCGTTCGATTGAATCACTACCTTGTGATTAGATTATATCCCCCGCGCCGGGCAGCAGCAAGACTCTGGTTATATTTTTGAAACGCGCTGTTTGTGTGGGGCAGGAGCAGGACTCCGGTTATATTTTCGACACGCGCTGTTTGTATGGGGCAGGCGGTTTGTCGAACCCGAACACGTTGATGCGTTTCTGCTGCTGTTCGGCCAGCGCAATCGTATGGGCGGCGAATTCGACGGCTTCGGGCCGATCATCGGTTGGAATGCGAATATTCATCGTCGCCCCGCTGATCGGCACGATCAACAGGTGGAAGGTATAACCGCTGGTGTACTGGTTTTCGACCCAACTTTCACGGCGGCTGCCTGCCAGGGTGAACCCCGGCTGCATCCGCACGCCCACCCCGCCCACATCATCCCACGCCAAAAAAGTGACGCCGCGCCCCTCCGGCAGATCGGCATAACGTTCTTCGATGCCGCGCTTGTTGACCGTGTAGCGGTAGCCGTTGGGCGACTGCCATGACACATTGACCGGCTCACCGCTCTCTTTTTCGATCTGTTTGTAACGCTCGATCACCTGCCGCAGCGTAATCTGGCAAAGTTGGTAAGCTAATGGCGTGCCGTTCGTGACCAATTCAGGATGGTAGCGCAGATAATCCAGCGCCCGCGTGATGACGATCACCAGCAGGACAACCAGGATCACAGCAGTGAAGATCGGCAGCAGGATCATCGGATGATCATCTTCCGCCCAGCCTTACCCAGGTTATTTTATGACTCGGAACCAGATATCGGTTCTTGCGCCTGCCTCGAACAGCTTGATTTTTTCGAGCGTAAGTTGGGCGAAATCAATATGCTCAAAAAAGCGCAGCCCACCACCGAGCAAGACCGGCATGAACCCGATATGGAGTTCATCACACAGCCCAACATTCAGGCACTGTTGGTTCACGCTGGCGCCGATCAAGATGACGTTTTTGTCTCCGGCGGCGGCTTTGGCCTGGGCAATCGCGCGCTCAATACCCTCTGTCACAAAGGTAATGGCCAGCTTTTTGTTCTCTTTGGGCTTTTTGTCTGGGATATGATGAGTCAGCACAAAGATGGGCACTTGATATTCGTAGCTGTCGGCGAATAAATCCGGGTCTCCCATATTGTAGGAATTCCGGCCCATCACCACCGCGCCCGTCGTGCGTATTTCTTCTTGCAGCATCTCGGTATTTCCCAGTTCGCCCAGGTCAGGATAAAGACGACTCACATCACCCTGCGGGTCGCTCACAAAACCGTCCAGGGAGAATGTCATCCCACCGACTACTTTTCCCATTGGATTTCTCCTGTATTTTTCTGGTCATGGAATTGAAAAGTGATCTCATCCCCCTGCGGGTCAGTCTAAGTTGACTGGTAGGGGCGAGGCTTGCCGCGCCCAATGAGTGGCAACTTAAGCCAAAATCTAGCCCCACCCCTGTATCCCCTCCCCACTGCGCTGCGCTGATTGAGAGGGGAAAAAACGGGCGCAGCAAGCGGTGCCCCTACACAAACCTGCGCGGCGGCGGTCCCATCTCCAATCGCTGCTCGGACTGACCACTAACTCCTGACCACCGTCTCGATCACACGCGCGGCTCCCTGTTGGCGCAGGGCTGCGGCGATCTGATCGGTCTGGCCCGGCTCCGCTAGGGCGATAATGTTCCCGCCGCGCCCGCCGCCAGAGAGTTTGGCCCCCTGCGCGCCCGCGTCCAATGCCGCCCGGCACAACCGCTCTAATTTATCTGACGACACTGTGAGATCGCGCAGCAGGGCGTGATTCTCGTTCATCAGCGAGCCGAGTAATTCTATTTTACCTGATTCAATGGCCGCGCGCGCCGCCCGCACGATCTCCCCGATGCGGGCGAAGATCGCGCCCACCCGATCCGGTTCGGCGTCGTAAAGCTGGCGCACATCGCCGACTGTGATATGCGTCGGGCTGGAAATGCCGCTGTCAGCGACCAGCAGTGTAAACGAACGGCTGATCTCAAAGGTTTCGAGCGGTTGGCCGCGCACAAAATAGACTGGCTGGGCATAAACGATCACGGTGTTATCCACGCCGCTGGGGCTGCCGTGATGCCGTTTTTCGACTTCGTAGACCAGCGCGTTGACCGTTTCACGGGGCAGGGGAGAATCGAGCGCCGCCAGCAGCACGCGGATCAGCGCGGCGGCTAAAGCCGCTCCGCTGCCCAATCCGCCGCCGATGGGAATAGTAGATTGTACCGTAATGGTCAGGTCGGGTTCGGATTGGTGCAGCCAGTCCAGCGCCAGCCGCAGAGGATAGATCAGCGCGTTATAAAACGAATGATTCTCGGCGGCATCGCGAAAACGAAACACCCGCCCGATGTCCGCTGCGCGGATCGTGAGTCCGCTGCCCGCCGAGGCAGGATCGGCACGGGCCTGTACCTGCACCGCGGCCAGCGGTACGGCTATCGCGGGCTGGCCGTGGACGACGGCATGTTCGCCGAAGAGTATGATTTTGCCGGGCGCGGCAGCATGGGCAGCACGGATCACAAGTACAGCACCGCCACTGCTGACATGCCCCACAACACGACTACCGCCAACAGCGGCATATCTTTGAACAGCAGTTCATCGGGGGCGCTGCCTTCACCGCGCACATGAATCAGGTACAGATAACGGAAAATGAAGTAAATCACGAACGGGATCGTCAGCATCATCTCGTGGCCGTTGCTGCGAATCGTCTGCGCCTCGATGGTATAAAGCATATAAGTGAGGACGCAGCCCGTCGTGACCATACGCAGCATATCGTCCAACAGCGGCATATTATAATCTTTGTAGGCGGCGCGGTGATCTTCGGCGTTTTCAGCCAGCAGAATCAACTCCTGGCGGCGTTTGCCGATAGCCAAAAACAAGGCCAACAGCCCGGCGCACACATACAGCCAGGGCGAAAAGTTCGACACCTCGATTACGACGATGCCCGCCACCACGCGCAGCACAAAGCCCGCCGCGATAGCGAATACGTCGATGATCACAATGTTTTTGAGCCAGAAGGAATAGGCCAGATGCAGCACCAGATAAGCGAACAGCACGGCGGTCAGTTCCAGCGACAGCAGCAGGCCAGCCCCCAGCGCGATCACTGGAAAGATCACTGCCGCTGTTTTCGCCCAACTGACCGGCAGTTTGCCCGCCGGTAGGGGACGATTGCGCTTTTTCGGGTGCAGCCGGTCCCGATCAATATCCACCAGATCATTGACGATATAGATTGTGCTGGCAGCCAGACATAACAGCGCGAAAGCGGCGATCACACGCGCCAGCGGCTCGATCTCTGTCAGTTGTTGGTCGAAGACCAACCCCGCGAACACAAACCCATTTTTCACCCACTGGTGCGGGCGCATGGTGCGGATCAAACCGCGCACAGGCACAGGCAGGGTTTCCCATATTGGACTAAGCGTGGCTTTTAGCGTATGCATAATTTTTTAACCGGGCAGAAGGTGCAAAAATTCTCAGCAAAGCCAGATTATACCAGCGATCCTGGCCTGCTGAGAATCATATACCTTCGTGCGGGGCCGATCCTTATTTTTTGTCGCGCAGATAAGCGGTGAAATCCAGGTTGCCCAGGTCGATCCCATTCATAGCAAGATACAGCGCCACCTGCGAACGGTGTTCGGTGCTGTGATTGAATACATG